>DASZJO010000185.1:0-37802 GCA_035948015.1 Puia sp. | reverse complement strand
AGTGGCGTTGGCGGGCGGGGGGGTGTTTTTTATTGTTTTGGGTCAGGTGAAGAGTTACCCGCTGATCTGCCTTTTCACCTTCCTGTTAAGTGTGGTCAATGACGCATTCCGGCCGGCCAATTCCACCGCGATCGCGACGTATAGCAAAGAGGAGAACAGGACGCGATCCTATTCGCTCAACCGGCTGGCCATCAACCTCGGCTGGGCGGTAGGCGGGGCTATTGGCGGCATACTTGCGTCGATCAACTATCACTTATTGTTTTGGGTCGATGGCGGAACCAATCTCGCGGCCGCGATACTGTTAAGGATCTTTCTGCATCCGGAATCGACAAAGGTGGTTCATCATGGACGGGAAGCGGGTGCTATGCCGGTGGTGTCGCCATACCGGGACCGGACCTATCTTCAGTTTATTGTTTGCACGGTGCTGTTTGCCAGCTGCTTCTTCCAGATCTTCTCCACGCTACCGTTGTTCTATAAGCGCGAGCTGGGGATGCCCGAATATGAGATCGGGCTTTTGCTCACGATAAACGGGTTGATCATTTCGGTGATCGAGATGGTGTTGGTCTTCAGGCTCGAGGGGAGGCGGGGAAACCTCTATTATGTTTTCTTTGGCGTCCTGGCGGTCGGAGTTTCCTATCTGTTGCTGGATGTGCTGCCATTGTCGGTCTTCGTCGCCTATTTTTGTATGGTGGTAAGCACGGCCGGAGAGATGCTGGCGATGCCGTTCATGAATTCGTGGTGGATCGCCAGGACGTCCAGGGCCAACCGGGGCCAATATGCGGGGTTGTATACGATCGCGTGGTCCACGGCGCAGGTGATCGGACCGACGGGCGGGGCTGCGATCGCGCAGCGGGCGGGTTTCCATGTATTATGGTGGGTGGTCGGGGGCATTTGCGTCGTGGCGGCGATGGCTTTCCGGTATTTGCGGCAAACTCAAATTTCCATGGTCTATGAATGAGGAGAAGCTGGTGATGTTCCGGAACCGGTTGCAAAAAGTGTGGCGTCATGTCAGCAAATTGGCCAAGCGGCAGGGGGTGACATGTTATCGCGTGTATGACCATGATCTGCCGGAGTTCCCTTTCTGTATCGAATTATATGAAGACAAGGTATATCTCGCCGAGTATCAGCGGCGTCATGGGATGGCGGAGGAAGATCATGCGGCGTGGATGGAAAGTTGTGTGCCGGTGATCAGCGAGATCGTGGAGGTGCCGGATGAGCGGATTTATTTCAGGGAGCGGCGGAGGAAGGCAGGGCGGCTGGATCAGTATGAGAAATTAGCCAGTGAGCAGGAGTTCTTTGTCGTCGGGGAGGCGGGGCTGTCTTTCCGGGTGAATTTGACGGACTACCTTGATACGGGGTTATTCCTGGATCATCGGATCACTCGGGGAATGGTTAGACGGGAGGCTTTGGGCCGGCGGGTACTTAATTTGTTTTGCTACACTGGCTCGTTTTCCGTGTATGCGGCGGCGGGAGGTGCGGTGGCCGTCGATTCGGTCGATCTATCCAAGACGTATCTGGCGTGGGCGGAGGTGAATATGGAGTTGAATGGATTTGCAGACGCATCACGGCGATTTATCCATGCGGATGTAAAACAATGGTTGGATGAGGCGCCCGAGGGTTATTATGATCTGGTTGTGATGGATCCGCCGACGTTCAGCAACAGCAAGCGCATGAAGGATTTCCTGGATATCCAGCGGGATCATGCGGAGCTGATCAATAAGGCGCTGCGGGCGATGGTGGTCGGGGGGGTGTTGTATTTCAGCACGAACTTTCGGCGGTTTGAGTTGGAGCGCGAAAAAATAATGGCGGCGTCGGTGAAGGATATCACGAACGCCACCACTCCATTTGATTTCCAGGGGAAGCTGTTCCGCTGGTGTTACAAGATAATTCGTTAGCGGCTCATCACGGGAAGAGCGATATCGCGTTTCAGCGTATCGTTACGGTCGGCCATATCCCAGGCGGTGAAGAACACGAACTGCGCTCTTTTGGCCATCAGGTCATAGTTGATCTTGTCGGGTGTATCGGTCGGCTGGTGGTAGTCGGCATGGATACCGTCGAAATAGAAGATGATCGGTACCCCTTTCCGGGCGAAATTGAAATGGTCGCTGCGGTAGTAGATGCGTTCCGGATCGGTCGGATCGTCGAATTTATAATCCAGTTCCAGCTTTGAATATTTTTTGTTATTCCCTTCGCTGATCGGCTTGAGGTCGGTGGAGAGCTTGTCGCTTCCGACGACGTAGACGTAATTCGTAGAGTCGCCGTTCTTACGGTTCGGGTCGATGCGGCCGATCATATCGATATTCAGGTCGACGTCGGTTTTATCGAGGGGGTAGGTAGGGTGATCGGTATAGAAGGCCGAGCCCCAGAGCCCTTCCTCTTCGCCGGAGTTGGCGAGGAAGAGAATGCTTCGGCGGGGGCCTTTGCCCGCGGCTTTGGCTTTAGCGAAGGCGCTGGCGATCTCGAGGATGCTGACTGTTCCCGAGCCGTCGTCGTCGGCGCCGTAGTAGATCTGGCCGTTCCGTTTGCCCAGGTGGTCCATATGGGCGGAGATGACGACGATCTGGTCTTTCAGATCGGTCCCGGGCAGGAATCCGAGGGCGTCGGTGGCCTGGAGGTGAATGGTTGTCTTTTGCAGCGCCAGTTTGATGTTTGCATTATACACTTTAGCTCCCGGGGTTCCGGATTGGATCTGGTTATAGTCGTTGCCGACAATCGCCTGTGCGACTTTTTCGGTGATATAGAAATAAGTGATGGGGTTTGTCCTTTTGTACTCGGTGATTGACATATTGGCTTTTGCCGACGAGAGTTGGGGCGGGATCGTAGCGCCGGAGGGAAAAAGGATGAGAATGGCGGCTGCGCCGTTACGTTGTGCGATATCCTGTTTGTTCGGGCCGCGGAAGCGGCGGCCGGAGGGCTGCGGAGCTCCGGGCGGGTTACCGTTGAGGACGACGACGATACGCCCGCGGACGTTGAGACCTTTATAGTCATCGCGGGAGGAGTCGGAGATACCGTAGCCGGCGAAAACGATCTCGGTGCCAGTCAGACCGATCGTGTTGTTGGCAGCGGGGGCAAAGAAGTCGGTGTTGAGCGTGAAAGGCTGGTCGTTGATGGACAGTGAGGCGTTTTCCAGAGAGTCCTGGTAGACCGGGTAGGGCAGCTGGTAGCTTTCGCCGTTGCCGGGCAGGAGACCCAGAGACCTGAAGTGGTTTTCGATGTAGGCGGCTGCTTTATGCTGGCCTTCGGTAGCGGTCTCCCGGCCTTCGAAGTCGGCGCTGGCTACGATATACAAATGTTTTTTCAGATCTTCGGCGGTGATTGTTTTGGCGAACGGCCGGGGATCGGGGATCTTTTGAGCCTGGGCTGGGCCGGCTGCGAACAGGGGCAGAAAAAGTAAAAATTTTCTCATGAGCCAAATATACGGGAATGGGCCTATGGGCGAGATGGTTTTGGATAAGCGGTTTATCCCTGAGCAAGCTCGCTAAGTTCCAGCCAGCGAAGTTCCTTATCGTCCAGTAGTTGGCTGATCTCGCCGATGCGGATGGAAAGCCGTTGCAGTTCTTCGAAGGGTGCGGTTCCGCTGTTCAGTTGGTCGGTGATTGACCGTTTTTCATGGGTGAGCCGTTGGATGTCCTGATCTAGGGTTTCAAATTCTCTTTTTTCCTTATAGGATATTTGTCGTTTGGAGGCCGGGATCTTTGTGGGGGTGGAGGACGGTGTGGCGGTCTTCGCGGCGGGCGGTTGTTCATTCGGGAAGGCGTCTTCTGCGCCATTGTCTTTCAGCCATTCGCGGTATTGGGTGTAGTTTCCGGGAAAGTCCCTGATGACGCCATTGCCTTCGAGCACCAGCAGGTGGTCCACGAGGCGGTCCATGAAGTAGCGGTCATGTGAAACGATGAGCAGGCATCCCTGGTAGTCGTTGAGAAAGTTTTCCAGGATGGCGAGTGTCGGGAGGTCAAGGTCGTTTGTGGGTTCGTCGAGGATGAGGAAGTTGGGGTTGCGAAAAAGGATGGAAAGCAGGTGTAGTCTCCGCTTTTCGCCGCCGCTTAGTTTGGAAATATAGGTGTATTGTTGTTCAGGCGGGAAGAGAAAGAGGTTGAGGAATTGTGCGGCGCTGAGCGAGCCGCCGGCGGCCAGGGGGAAATGTTCGGCGATATTTTTTACGAATTCGATCACACGCATATCTTCCTTGATCGGAAGTCCCTGTTGGGAGTAATTGCCGAAGATAACGGTGTCGCCGATGTTGATCTTGCCGCTGTCAGGCACTTCGAGGCCCTGGAGGATATTGATGAACGTGGTTTTCCCGACGCCGTTCTTGCCGATGACGCCCACGCGTTCGCCCTTGTTGAACGTGTAGTCGAAGCCTTTGAGGATGGTCAGGTTGGTGAAGGATTTGTAGACCTTTTTCATTTCGACGACCTTGCCGCCGAGGCGATTCATTTTCATCTGCAGCTCGATCTGTTGGTCTTCTATGCGTTGTTTGGCTTTGGCTTCTACGGCGTAAAAATTATCCTGGCGGCTTTTGCTTTTGGTAGTCCGGGCTTTTGGTTGCTTCCGCATCCATTCGAGTTCTTTCCGGTAGGTGTTCCGGGCTTTGTCGATGCTGGCGGTTTCGTTCTCGACGCGGGCCGTCTTCTTTTCGAGGTAATTCTCGTAGTCGCCTTTGTAGGTATGGAGGGTGCTACCGTCCATCTCCCAGATCTCTTCCGATACGGCATCGAGAAAGTAGCGGTCGTGGGTGACGAGGAGCAGGGTGACTTTCTCCTGGTCGAGATAATGTTCCAGCCATTCTACCATTTCGACGTCGAGGTGGTTGGTGGGTTCGTCCATGATCAGCAGCACGTGTTTGTGTTCGAATCCGATATCGATCAGAGTTCGGGCCAGGGCCACTCTTTTTCGCTGGCCGCCGGAGAGGTTGCCGGCAGGTTGCTGCAGGTGGTGGATATTCAGCTTGCCGAGGATCTGTTTGACTTTCGTATCGAAATCCCAGGCGTTCAACTCATCGAGCCTGACGATGGCATCCGTCAGGCGTTCCGCGTCTTCGGCGTCACTGGCGTCTTCATATGCTTTGATCGCGTTGATCACGGGATGGTTATGGTGGAAGATATTGTCGAGAATGGTTCGGTCTTCGATGAAGGAAGGTTCCTGTTCGAAAAGGGCTACCGTAACGTCCTTATGGATCCAGACCGTACCGTCATCGGCGGTCTCTTTTCCGGCGAGGATCCGGAGCAGGGTGGATTTACCGCTGCCGTTGCGGGCAACGAGGGCGATCTTGTCGCCTTCTTCGATATGAAAAGTGATGTTTTGGAATAGGGGCTTTACGCCGTAGGATTTGCTAAGGTTTTCGACGGAAACATAATGCATGCTGCAAATATACTATGCTTTTGGCAAGTCTTATGCCTTAACGAACTCGAGGGCCACGTGGACCCTGACCTCGTCGCCGAGCACGATGCCGCCCGTGTCGGTTGTCATATGCCAGCTCAGGCCAAATTCCTTACGGTTGATCTTGCCGCTGACGGTCAGGCCGGCACGGGTGCTGCCCCAGGGATCTTTGATAACGCCGCCGAATTCCACTGCAAGCTTGACATTCCTGGTGACGTCGCGGATGGTCAGGTCGCCTTGGATATCGTAGGACCCGTCGTTATCTACATTCTCAATTTTTTTGAGGACGAATTTCATCTGCGGGTAGTTTGCCGCATCGAAGAAATCGGGGGATTTGATATGACCGTCGCGTTGTTCGTTGTTTGTACTGATGGAGGCGACATCGACGGTAAAGGTGACCTTTGCGGTGGCAAAGTCTTCGTCTTCCGTAGTGACGTCTGCGGCGAAGGAGGAGAAGGTGCCGGTCACGGTGGAGATCATCAAATGCTTTACTTTAAATTCGACTTCCGAGTGAGTAGGGTCCAATACCCATTTCGTTGCAGCCATAAGGATCTATTTTAATGTTTCAACAATTAAATTACGAAGAACGGCAGGGCGCTCAAAATTAATTTCGGATAAAGGCGAGGGTGGCGTCATGGTATTTTGGTTTTTGCAATTGGTTGCGGATATTCAGGAAGGTCTCGTAGGGGCCTTTGGTAGAGAAGATATTGATCAGCCATGGGGGCGCTGAAGCGCCGGGGTCGAGCCGAAGCTCGTAGCTGATCTTTAATTTATCACCGGGCAACGGGATGACGATCCAGCGTTCGACGGACAAAGGTATGCGGACGATCCCTTGTTTTTCGGGAATATAGTTTGCCATCTCATCGGCGCTAATGTATATTTTACCGGTGCTGCTGTCCTGCCGGATATGCAGGTGGACGGCGAGGTCGCGATCGCTGGCCGGCCAGGGGGAGTGGATAAGGGAATAGAAGTAAAGTTCGTCCGGGCTGATCGTTTTCAACACGTATGCTTTTTCATTATTGAAAGACCAGTTAGGATAGTTCGCGATGTCGAGGATAAGGGTTGCCAGGGAAGAAGGTTTCCCTGGCAGGATCGTTTCTACTTTCAGCTCGTCGAACCGGGAACTGTCGGTGGTCCGGGTGTAGACCCTGATGCCGTTCTGGTCCTTCCGGAGGTTCCAGGTTCTGCCGAACTTTTGGTCCTCGTGGGCGTCGATGGAGGCATCGCGGGCTGTTTGGCCGGACGCATGCAGCGCGGCGCAAAGGCATAATTGCAACCAAAGTCTGGGATGTCGGTACATAGATTATTTGCAGGTTATCCGGGTCTACCAACCGAAATACAGGGAGATGTTCCCGAATTCGTGTGAATAGAGACCTTTCATCATTGCGGTAGAGCTGTTTTGGTTGAATGAAATGCTAACGTCGCCGATGCTGGCCACGGCGCCGAAGTTGGAAGCAAAGACGACGTTGTTGATCGGGTGGTAGGGTTGGGGTGGGGTAGGCGGTTGCTGTTGCGGTTTGGCGGGGCCGCTGTCGACGACCAGGTTCGGGTTGTGAGTGAACATCCCGCCTTGCAGGACGGCTTCAGTAGCTATGAGCTGGAGTTCGGGCCGGCAGATGAAATAGAGCTGCCAGTTCTTGTGATGGTGGCTGGTGCGGCCGGTGCTGGCGAACTGGCGGAACAAACCCTGGAAGTAGGGGTTCATCCGGCCCACGCGCAGCATGGGATAGATGGTCAGACTATTCATCATCGTCCCTGCGGAAACCTGGCCGCCGCCGATAAATTCGACAGTTGAACCGTTGCCGGCCAGTTGTCGCTCGGTGGTGACATTGACATTCGCCAGGATATCGTTGGGATATTGGTGGCTCCAACCGAGGGGTTTGATATAACGGATCATGTGATGGAAGCCGGTTTGTATCTGTTGTGCCAGGGCGGCGGGGCCGATCACTCCCAATTCCAGCTCGGTTCGGAAGTCGTATTTTTTCACCGGGTCATAGGAATAAAGGGTGTGGGTGGCTACGAGAGCGCCGGACCAGGGATAGTCGTTTGGCTGGTAGGCGGAATCGGTCAGGTTATCCGGCGTATACATCAGTTCCAGAATTCCCCAACCATAGATGTTAACGCTGTGGGCGCCTGCTTTTGGAAGGATGCGGTCGATTGGGTTTTTCAGGGGATGTTTCGGCTGGTAGAAATAGTCAAACCGGGTCCCATTGGTATACGCATCATCGGTTCCGCAACCGCGGGCGTTGATGAAATCGTTGTCTTCGGAGATGCGGAACATCCAGTGTAGGGTGGTATCAGAGTGTTTGGGGTTCTGGTTAAGTGTTTGTGCTTTTAGTTGGTCGTTTTCGTTTTGGCCAAGGCATAGCAAGGCGATGCCTGCCATGAGTAAAAATTGTTTCATTGCCAGTCTGTTTGTCGTTGATTAATCTGTTGATTCTGGTTGCCATATATTCGAATCTATGTACTATATATTGTCGTTTAACAATGTTTATGGAAAGTTTGTTCGACCGATCGGCATTTTTGGTCGAAATGTTTAAGCGGGGGGATCCGGGGAGGGCGGGGATGGGTTGGATTAGTGGAATGGGAGGGCGAATGTAGGTGGGTCAACGGGAGATTCGGAAATGATATTCGCCGGAGCCGAGGCGGGTGACCAGGAAGCCTCTGCCGATGGATTCGACGGTGATTTCGCGGACGGTGGCGAGGGGTTGGTTGCTTTCGGTGATCAGGCCGCCGTCGGGCGCGGGGATATAGACGCTGGAGGTTGTGTTGGGGGGGATGATCACGTCCATATACAGGGTATCGTTGTTCAGGTGCCAGTGGCTGCTCAACAGTCCATAGGCGGTTTGCAGGTCCGCGCCGGCCTCGGTGAGGCCTCCGCCGGGATGGGGATCGATCCGGCTATGATGGTAACCAGGGTCTGCGGCATAGGTATCGATGCCTGCGATCACCCGGTACATCCAGTCGCCGATAGCGCCGTAGGCGTAATGATTGAATGAGTTCATGCCGGGGGTTTGAAAGGTGCTATCAGGCTTTATGCCGTCCCATCTTTCCCAGATGGTCGTGGCGCCCATTTTTACGGGATAGAGCCAGGAGGGGTAGGTGTTCTGCATCAACAGGCGGTACGCTACGGAGGCATAGCCGAAGTCGCTGAGGACATGACAGAGGTAAGGTGTGCCAAGGAAGCCGGTGGTCAGGTGGTAATTGTAGTCCTGGATATTTTTTACCAGTCGTTGGACGGCCTGCTCGCGCAACTCTTCCGGAAGCATGTCGAACTCCAGGGCAAGGACATAGGCGGTTTGAGTGCCGGACACGAGGCGGCCGCTTTGCGTGACATATTCCCGGAGAAATGCTGCTTTGATCTTTTTCAACAGGGCGGAGTATGCGGCGACGTCGTCTTTTTTGCCGAGCACGTCCGCTGCGTTGATAAGCAGCTGCGTGGAGTGGGCGTAGAAGCATTGGGCGATCAGGTATTTGTCGGTAACGGCAGCGCGCCCGTCGTTATCATCGAACGGGCGGTAGAAGAGCCAATCGCCGAAGTGGAAGCCGGTGTTCCAGAGGTCCTCCCTGGCCTGGCCGCGCATGTATTCGACCCAGGCCTTCATACTTGGATACTGGTCTTCGAGGACGCGCTGGTCGCCGTAGGCAAGATAAATGTTCCAGGGGATGATGGTGGCCACATCGGCCCAGCCGGCGCTGGTGCCGTTGCCTGTAACATTGGGGATGACGAAGGGGACGGCGCCGGAAGGGAGCTGATCGGCTGCAACATCTTTAAGCCATTTGGCGAAGAAATTATCCACGCCGCGGTTGAAGGCGGCGGTGCGGGAGAAAACCTGGGCATCTCCGGTCCAGCCGAGGCGTTCGTCCCGTTGGGGGCAATCGGTGGGAACGTCGAGGAAGTTGCCCTGCTGTCCCCATTGGATATTGTGCTGGAGCTGGTTGATGAGCGGATCGGAACAGATGAAAGTGCCGGTCTTCGGCATGTCCGAATAAAGGGCGACGGCGGTGAAGGCACTGACATCGATGGGGCCATTCCAGCCTTCGACACGGACATAGCGGAAACCGTGGAAAGTGAAATGGGGTTCAAAGACTTCGTAGCCGCTGTCGGCGGCGTGTTGTCCGTTCCCCGGGATAAAGACATCTTCGGCTTTTGCGCTCCGGAGGTTGTCGGTATAGAAATTACCCTGCTTGTCGAGGACTTCTGCGTGGCCGAGGCGGAGGCTGTCGGCGGGATGACCCTTTAGCCGGACGATGACCCAGCCCACGAGGTTCTGGCCAAAGTCGAGAACCTGTTCGCCTTTCGGAGTAGAAATAAGGCGAAGTGCGGGGAAGGTCTCGTGTTTGCGGACTGGCTCGTTGACCGTGGCGATCAGGTTATTCATGGGGAAGTCTTCGGCCTGTGCGGCCGTCCATCGTGAGTCGTTGTAGTCGGGCAGCGACCAGCCGGTCTTCGCGAGCCGGTGATCGATGCGTTCGCCGTTATAGATCTCCGCGGAACAGACATCGCCGGTCGAGGAGCGCCAACCGGGGCCGGTGGCGATGGTATCCGGGCTGCCGTCGTTATACCGAATGATCAGCTGCAGGAGCAATGAATTGTCCTTTCCATAGACATCGTGTTGCGTGTCGAAGCCGATGGTGCCGCGGTACCAACCGTTGCCCAGGAGGGCGCCGATGGCGTTGGGGCCTTTATGAAGGAGACCGGTAACGTCGTAGGCCTGGTATTGAAGACGCTTGTTGTACGAGGTCCAGCCGGGCGTCAGGTAAGCGTCACCGATGCGCTTGCCGTTAAGCCGGGCTTCGTAGAGGCCGTGGGCGGTGATATAGACGGTGGCGGAGGCGATGGTGCGGCTGACGGTGAAGCGGGTACGAAGAAGGGGATTGGCTGCATTCGCGGAGGTGTCGGCGGACCGAACCCATTTCGCTTTCCAGTCTTCCGGATCGAGGAGGCCCATTTGCCACCAGGCGCGTTCGCTCCAGGGGGAGACGCGGCCTTTGTTATCCCAGACGCGGACCTGCCAGAAATATCGTCGTCCGGATTGCAATCCGGGCCCGCGGTATTCCACGTGGACTGATGCAGAGGAATCTACTTTCCCGGAAGTCCAGACAAGGGTTTTGCCGTCGGGACGGCTGCTGACCCGGATCTCGTATGCTGTCTGAATTTCGCTGCGATCGGATGATTGTAGTTGCCAGCTGAAGCGGGGGGATCTGCTATCTATGCAAAGCGGGTTGGCGAGATTCTCGGTCCGGAGCTGGCGGAGTGTCGGCTGGCAAATCGCCGGCAGGCTCCACAGGAGCAGGGTAGTCAGGTAGCAGGTATATCGTTGCATGGTAGCAGGGATTTGACCCTGACAAATATAGAGTTTAATATCATAAATGTCTGAGCCTAATGGCGCGAACTGAACGGAGTTCAGTTCAGGAAGGAAGAGTATATTTGGGCCTTCAAAAAATCGGAGGCTGCCGTTATGTTCATTATCGATGCCCACCTGGATCTTAGCATGAATGCGATGGAATGGAACAGGGACTTACGGTTATCTATAGACGAAATCAGAAACCGGGAAAGGGGAATGACCGATAAGCCGGACAGGGGGAAAGGAACGGTGTCGCTACCTGCTTTGAGGCAAGGGGGGATCGGGTTGGTAGTGGCGACCCAGATCGCGCGGTATGTCGGATCGGACAATCCATTGCCGGGGTGGCATTCGCCGTGGCAGGCGTGGGCACAGACGCAGGGGCAGCTGGCATGGTACAAGGCGATGGAAGAAGCGGGGGAAATGGTGATGATCCGCGATTTGGCGGGGTTGGAAGCGCATGTGGGGTTGTGGATGAGGGAAGGGGGCGGTGACGGGGTAGGCGGAGAGGTGATGGGGGATCGGGCGGCGGCGGAGGCGGGCAGGGGAGTGACGGAGAATGAGAGGACAATGGGCGGAGCCGGGGTGGGCGCCGTCGCGGGAGGCCAGGGGTTGCTGCCGGTCGGATATATCCTTAGTCTCGAAGGCGCGGATTCGATCGTCATGCCCGACTATTTGCAACGGGCGTTTGAATATGGGCTGCGGGCGGTGGGACCGGCGCATTACGGGCCGGGGCGGTATGCAAACGGGACGGATAGTTCGGGTAGGCTTAGCAGGGAGGGGAAGGAGCTCTTAAGGGAGATGCGGCGGCTGGGGATCATATTGGATGCTACTCATTTGTGCGACGACGCTTTCTGGGACGCCATGGAAGTCTTTGATGGTCCGGTGTGGGCGAGCCACAATAATTGCAGGGCGCTGGTGGATCACAATCGGCAGTTTAGCGACGACATGATCAAGGCGCTGATCGAAAAGGGTGCGGTGATCGGCGGAGCGCTGGATGCCTGGATGATGGTGCCTGGCTGGGTGAGGGGACGATCCGATCCGCGGGCGATGGGCTGCAACCTGGAGAAAGTGATCGATCACCTGGATCATATCTGCCAGATCGCGGGAAATGCGCTGCATGTGGGGATCGGCACCGATCTGGACGGTGCTTTTGGCAAGGAGCAGTGTCCCTCCGATCTGGAGACGATTGCCGATTTGCAACGAATGAAGGGTCTGCTTGCCGGACGCGGGTATTCGGCGACGGATGTCGAAAATGTGCTACACGGCAATTGGCTGCGTTTCCTGCGGCGGGCGTGGGCGTAGGCGGGTGCGGGTCGCCGTTAATTCACCGGGGTCATTTTGAGGCAGACGGGTGCGGGGATTGACAATTGTTTGCCGGTTGGCGTAAGCATGCCGGTTTGGTTGTCGATCTTAAAGATGACCACATTGGAGCCGTTCTGATTAGCTGCCAGCAGCCAATGCCCGGACGGGTCGATCATAAAATTCCGGGGTGTTTTGCCCTGTGTCGGAACCACTCCCTTCCAGGTCAGTTTCCCCGTTGCGGGGTCGATCGAAAAGATCGCGATGTTATTGGCGTCGCCCCGATTGGAGGCATAGAGGAATTTTCCGTCGGAGGAGACATGAATATCCGCACTGCCAATAGTGCCGGTGTAGCCGGAAGGATACGACGAGATCGTTTGCAGGAGTGCGAATTTGCCGTTGGAATAATGAAATACGTCGACCATTCCGCTGAGTTCGTTGAGTGCATATACAAAAGGCTTGCCGGGACAAAAGGCGGTATGACGGGGGCCGTATCCGGGCTGGATCTTCACGATCGAGTCGGCGGCGGGCGTAAGAGGTGTCCTGGCAACATCGGGGTTAAAGCGAAGCACGGAAAGCTGATCCAAGCCCAGATCGGCGACGACAAGGTACCGTTGATCGGGAGAGAGGATGGTGGAATGAACATGCGCTTTTTCCTGTCGCTCTTTATTGGGACCGGTGCCCGTGTGCTGGATGAGTTCTGTCAGGGGATGCAGGGAGCCGTCCGCGCCGATGGGCAGGGCGGCGAGGTTACCGCCGCTGTAATTGGCGATCAGGGCCCAGGTCCGTCCGGCATTTACGGAAATATAGCACGGGTCGTCACCGCCGCTGGCCTGTTTGTCGATGAACGTGAGCTTCCCGGTGGCCTTGTCGAATGAAAAAGCGCTTACACCTCCCGGTTTGCTGCCATGGGTTTCGTTGACACTATACACGAACCGGCCGCCGGGTGCGATGGCCAGATAGGAGGGGTTGTCGGTCATCACGGTGCTTACCGGGGTGGCGTCGCCGGTAGCAGCATCAAATTTATAAACGTAGATTCCTTGACTCCCCTGGCTGGACGGCATTCCTTCCGTATAGGTACCAACGAAGAGATAAAATTGCTGTGAAAATCCGGAGAGCGTGAAAGTCAAGAAAAGGGCCAGAATGGAAAGACGCATGGTAAAGCTATTGATGAATGAGAATGAATCAACAGGTTGGAGTAAAAGTACTATATTTATTCCCTCAAAACTCAACCATAACATGCGCAAGTTCCATTTTCTCCCCGCTGCCTTACTGATCGGGATGGTTGCCTGCAACAATGCGGGCGACAAGACTTCCGGCACTGACACGACTGCTGCCGCCGGCAAAGATACTATGCAGATGGCCAAAGACACCACTCAAGCTGTTGTTCCCGCGCTGCCTGCCGTTCCGGCCGGCGCGAAGGTGTACTTCAAAAACCTAAAGAATGGTCAGACCGTAACCTCGCCTTTTAAAGTGGAAATGGGTGTCGACGGGATGAAGGTCGATACAGCCGGTCCCGTGGTCGCCAACTCCGGACATTTTCACATCCTCGTGGATGTAGGCGATTCTATCGCGTCCGGTCAGATGATCGTCAAGGACTCCACGCATCTTCATTACGGCAAGGCGCAAACCAACACGGAACTGAAGTTGACTCCCGGCAAACACACTCTGTCCCTGGAGTTTGCAGATGGGCTTCATCGCTCCTATGGCGCCCAGATGGCTTCGACAGTCTCAGTGACGGTGAAAAAATAATCTTTGGGCCGGTAAACTTATACGCCTGCTGTTCCGGTTTACGATCGGGGCATTAGGCGTTTTATATTTTGACGTTTTGTACTTTTGCGATTGGCACAACCCGCGCAACGAAAAGACCGTATCGATTGTCAAGGGAATAAGATTGGTGGTACCTTGAATAATGGCTTTTATAAATTTCATGAAATAATGAGAAACAAACGTCAGCATTTTTTTTGGAGTTCAATAATATTGGTATTTATCGTTTTTAGCGCTGGTTGTGCGAAGACTGGCGCGACGGTCAATGTTAGCCCGGTCAGTTATGTTTCGGTTATGAATCTGGCGCCTTACGGCTTTCCCGTGGACATTTATTTCAACGGAACGCTGGTAACTCCGGCGGGCGGTATTGTTCCGGAACAATTTTCAACCGAATACGGGCAACTTAAGCCGGGAGGCTACACGGTCGATTTCAAAAAGTCGGGAACGGACAGCCTGTTGGTTGAACTTCCGGCCGCGGTATACGATACGTCTAGTTTCTATACGCTGGTCTTTTACAACACCCAGCCGGGAAGCAATGCGGTGCAAGCGACAAGGATCCAGGACAACTTTTCTCAGGTAGCTGCATCCAATTCTTATTATCGCTTTTTTAATATGAGTCCTGACGCGCCGAGCGTGAACCTTTTGATGAACGGATCTGTCGTTCAAACCAACCGGACGCCGGCCGACAATGTCGGTAACCAGACCTTCGATCAGTTCGAGCCCATCACTCCCGGCGAGTATTCGCTTCAGGTCGAGAACTCCATCTCGGACAGCGTGCTGGGCAATCAAAGCAATTACCCATTCGCCGCGGCATATGTCTATACGGTTATTTTGATGGGTACTTCAAAAGGGATGACGGTTAGCGTACTGCCCGTTATTTTCTAAGACTCAGGACCCGCCGACGCCTGTAGCGAGCCGGAACCGGTACCAGTTTGCATCTTCCTTTATTGGCGGGTTTTCGTAGTTATTCTGGTTGTAATTCCGGTGGCCGCTTCCGCCGCCCGAGTGCATGCCATTCACGCCGAGACCGAGTCCGTGGCCGCCTCCGGGGTGGTGTTGGTTACCTGCCGCGTTTTGGCCGGATGGAGTATTCATGACGATGCCCGCGCTAAATGTTTTTTTTGGGTTGCGGGTGCTCAAATCCGCACCTAACACATTTTTGATCGGAATAACGGCTTCATAGACGAGAAGGCTGTCATGGCAACCGAGTTGGATGGCAACCCGGACAGGGCCTTTGGTGTCGTTGACAGCGAACTGGCCATTGTCGATCCCGGAAAAACCCGTGGTTCCATAGGAATCAGATTGCCGAAGAAGCTCTTCCTTCCATCCGCTATCGTTCAGGGCGGTCAGCGGCTCGCCGTTGCGGTTGCGGATATTGGGGTCAGGCTGCTTCTGCAGCGGGAAGTGAAGGCTGATATCCCTGCCGTTCTGCCCTTTGGGGTCGAGATAAACGGTGATGCCTGCCCGCAGTATCCGGAGGATTGTCTGTTCATCGCGGGACATGGCGCAGATATAAATATTTTTGTTGTCGTTGGTGATATTATATTGAAGCGTGTAGGTGGCGTTGGCGAAGCGAAGCGGGAGGGTCCAGTCATCCGGGATGCCGTCGGCAACGACGGGGGTATTCTGATAATGGCCGGGGGGCACCAATTTGGAGGAACAGGAAGTAATGCAGAGTGCAGTGGCGAGGAGGAGAGTGGCGAGGAGGGAGGGTAAAGGTTTGGCGGACAATGTGAGCGGAGTTTTGGATGATATTTTCATTGGCGATTTATTTGACCACTGCTTCTTCCGCGTAGGAACTCACCGGTTCGCAGGTGCAAACGAGGTTACGGTCGCCGTAGGTGTTGTTGACGCGGGCAACGCTGGGCCAGAATTTGTTTTCCCTGACATAGGGGAGCGGGAAGGCGGCCTGGCTGCGCGGGTAAGCATGTTTCCAGTCGTCGGCACAGATGACATCCTGCGTATGGGGGGCGTTCTTCAACGCGTTATCGGTCTTGTCAGCTTTGCCTTCTTCGATGGCCCGGATCTCTTTGTGGATGGCGATCATGGCATCGCAGAAACGGTCAAGCTCAGCCTTGTCTTCGCTCTCTGTCGGTTCGATCATGATCGTGCCGGGTACAGGGAAGCTCAGGGTTGGAGCGTGAAAGCCATAGTCCATCAATCGTTTGGCCACGTCTTCCGCCTCAATGGCGGCGCTGGTCTTGAAAGGACGCAGGTCCACGATGAATTCATGGGCGCAGGTCCCGTTAACGCCGCTATAGAGTACCTTATAATATTTTTCCAACCGGGCCTTCATATAATTGGCGTTGAGGATGGCATAGCGGGTTGCACGGGTGAGGCCTTCCGCTCCGAGCATTTTGATATAGGCGTAGCTGATCAGCAGGATGCTGGCCGAGCCGAAGGGAGCCGCCGAAACGGCATGTACGTGCCGGTTGGAGGTTGCGCCGTTTCCGTTCGAAGAGAAAGCGGCGTCAGCGGCCGGCAGGTTGATATGGGCCGGCAGGAAGGGCTTGAGCTTTTCGTTCACGCAAATCGGGCCCATTCCGGGGCCGCCACCGCCATGCGGAATAGCAAAAGTCTTGTGGAGGTTGAGATGGCAGACGTCCGCCCCGATCAGGCCAGGGCTGGTGAGACCGACCTGGGCGTTCATATTTGCGCCATCCATATAGACCAATCCGCCGTTGTCATGGATAATATTGCAGATTCCGGGGATGCTTTCTTCGAATACGCCGTGGGTTGAGGGATAAGTGACCATCAAACCGGCCAGTTGATCCTTATATTGAACGGCTTTTTCTTTCAGGTCGGCTACGTCGATGTGACCTTCGTCATCGCTTTTCACCACGACCACCTTCATTCCTGCCATCACCGCGCTGGCGGGGTTGGTCCCGTGTGCCGAGATGGGGATCAGCATAACGTCCCGGTGTGTATCGTTGTGTGCGGCATGATAGGCGCGGATGGTCAGCAGACCGGCATATTCGCCCTGGGCGCCGCTATTGGGTTGCAGGGAAGTGGCGGCAAATCCGGTGATCTCGCTGAGCCAGTTCTCCAACTCGGTCAGGATCTGACGGTAGCCCTTCCATTGATCTGCGGGCGCGAAGGGGTGCAGGCCGCCAAACTCCGGCCAGCTTACCGGGATGAGTTCGCTGGCGGCATTCAGTTTCATGGTACAGGAGCCGAGCGAGATCATCGATGTGTTGAGTGAAAGGTCTTTAACCTCCAGGCTCCGCAGGTAGCGCATCATGTTTGTTTCACTGTGGTGGGTATTGAATACGGGATGCGTGAGGAATTCCGAGGTGCGGGTGACGGATGAGGGGATATTGGACAGGGTGTCGTCTTCGTCAAAGGTCGCGGAGACGAGGTCGATACCGGATACCTGGCCAAAAACGGCGAGGATGTTGACGATGTCTTCCTGGGATGTCGTCTCATCTATGCTGATACCGACACAGGGGCCAGAATAGTAGAAGTTCATGCCGCGCGCAGCTGCCGCGTCGCGGATGGCGGCGACGTCCTTTACCCTGACGCGGATCGTATCGAAATAGTGGTTGTTGATAACGGGGTAGCCCAGCTGCTCCAACTCGGAGGCCAATGTCCGGGTAAGCAGGCTGACGCGCTTAGCGATGATCGTCAGGCCTGCCGGGCCGTGGTATACTGCGTACATGGCGGCCATATTAGCCAGTAGTGCTTGTGCGGTGCAGATGTTGGAGGTCGCCTTTTCGCGTTTAATATGTTGTTCCCGGGTCTGGAGGGCCATGCGCAATGCCCGGTTGCCGTCGGCGTCGATGCTTACCCCGATGATCCGCCCGGGAATGGAACGTTTGAATTCATCCTTAGCCGCGAAGAAGGCCGCATGCGGGCCGCCAAATCCCATGGGTACGCCAAAGCGCTGGGTGGAGCCGATGGCGACGTCGGCGCCGAGCTCGCCGGGGGGCGTGAGGAGGGTCAGCGCCAGCAGGTCCGTGGCCATGACGACATAGGCGCCCGCGGCGTGAGCCTGGGCAATAAATTCGCGGTAGTCATGAATGATCCCGTCGCTGCCGGGGTATTGGATGACAGCGCCGAAATAGGAGTCGTCCAACCGGGCCTCGCGGAAGTCGCCGGTGACGAGTTGAATACCGACAGGCTGGGCCCGGGTGAGCAGGATATCTTTTGTTTGGGAAAAGATGTTGCTATCGACGAAGAATTTCGGGGTCGTGATATGATCGTGGTCTTTATTCTTCAGGTTAAAGAACATTGTCATCGCTTCGGCCGCGGCGGTCCCTTCATCGAGGAGCGAGGCATTGGCAAGGGGAAGGCCTGTCAGGTCCGAGACCATGGTTTGGAAGTTTAGCAGGCTTTCCAGGCGACCCTGGGAGATCTCGGCCTGGTAGGGGGTATATTGGGTGTACCAGCCCGGGTTCTCGAAAACGTTGCGCAGGATGACGCTAGGGGTGATGGTGTTATAATAGCCCTGGCCGATATAGGATTTGAATACTTTATTCTGTGCGGCGATCTCACGAAGAGAGGTCAGGTATTGGTATTCGCTTAGCGGATCGGGGATATTCAGCAGTTCTTTGCTACGGATAGAGGCTGGGATGGTCCGATCGATCAGTTCGTCCAAAGACCGGACGCCTATAGTAGCCAGCATGCCGGATGTCTCTATTTCATCAGGGCCGATATGGCGACCGGCAAATTCATTCGCCTGTTGTTCGAAAAGATTCATATTGCGGGGTAACCTTTAGGAATTTAAAGAATGCGCAAAGGTACGAGGATTAGGGGAGAAAATGACAAAAATGGGGGGTGGGCGTGATTGCGAAAAGGGGAGGATCGGTGCCCGGGCCGGGGAAGGGGATGGGTCGGTGCCGGGGAAGGGCCTAAAAGAAAAAAGGCCGTCCCTACTTTGATAAGCCGGGACGAGCCTTTAAAACCCCTAAACCCTAAAAATTGAATGCTAAACTATTCGTGCGCAGGCATGAATAAATTCAGGGACAAAGTTAATTCCCAATCGTGGAAAAGGGGTGGATAAAGAATTAAAAGGCTATTAAAATTGGGGGTCCGCTGCGAAGTCAAGTGCCTTAGGATCAGTCGATTCTGCCTGCCTTAGCTGCTCGCTGGTCATGCGGCTGCCGTCGTGGCTCCAGCCGGGGGGGCCAAAGATATACTGCCATTTCTCTTTCCAGCCGATGTCGCGGCGGAGAAGGTCTTTCCCGATCGCGGCCCATTCGTGGAAAACGAGGTCGACGGGCCCCGTCTTTTCCATTGGTTTGGTCAGGCCATACTTTCGGGGTTGATATTGTTCGGCGCTTAGTTCGGGTTGAAAGGTGCCGAAGAGCTGGTCCCAGATAATGAGGAACATCCCCATGTTCTTATCGAGATATTTGGGGTTGGAGGCGTGGTGTACACGGTGGTGTGAGGGTGTGACGAGGATATATTCGAGCCAGCCCATTTTGTTGATCAGTTCCGTGTGCACGAAGATCCCCCAGATCTGGGTGGCGGAATACATTAAAATGATATCCAGCGGTCTGAAACCGAGGTAAGCGAGGGGGATGAAATAAACAAAACGGTAGAGGGGCTGGAAAACGGAGGAGCGGAACCCCACGGTGAAGTTCATTTTCTCCGAAGAATGATGAGTAACGTGCACTGCCCAGAACAGGCGGATCTCGTGATCCCAGCGGTGCAGCCAGTAATACAGGAAGTCTTCGGACAGCAGCAGGAGAAGCCAGTAGGAAAAGACATTCGTGATCGACATCCAGTGGTGGCTATAGCAGAAATTCAGAATGAACAGGTAGACGGCGCGGAAGGAGAGGTCGATGATACTGTTTAGCAGCATCAGGTAGATGTTGCTCAAGGTGTCCCTGAAAGAATATAGTTTGCGATGCCTGTAGTTGCTGAGCAGGATCTCCAGGCCGATAATGATAAAATATAACGGGGTGCTGACCAGCAGCAATATTTGTTCCTTGAGGTTCTCCACGACTTAAAAATACTTGATTTTTTCTGATCTTTGCAGCTTTCAGGTGTTAAATAAGAGTAATTACGCATGGATGAATTATTGCAAAACTGGGAAAAAAAATCTTTAAGCCGGCAAAAAGAATACCGAAGGTTCCTGGAGAAGGCGGGTAAGGCGCCAATGCGGAACCAGGTGCTGGACCGGCTGCCCGAGCTGCATGAAGAGGCATTCAGGCGAATAGATTGTCTGCAGTGCGCGAATTGTTGTAAAAATTATTCGCCCCGGTTCAAGACCCCGGATATCAAACGCATCGCGCGCTTTTTGAAAATGAGGGAGAGTGAATTCATCGAGCGGTATCTGCGTTTGGACGAGGAAGGGGATTATGTGGTGAAATCGACGCCATGTCCTTTTCTGGGGGCGGATAATCGTTGTGGTATCTATTCCGTGCGACCATCGGATTGTGAACGTTTCCCTTATACCGATGAGGACGTGCTGGTACGGCGGGCGGGGCTTACGCAGAAGAATTCGACGTTTTGTCCGATCGTATATTTTGTGTTGGAGAGGTTGATGGCAAGGTAGGCAAGGCGCGGTAGGCAAGTTGTGCAGGTTGGAGTCTCTGCTCGGCTGCGGCTTTGCAAGCAAAGCCTATACGGGGCTAATTTCTGCAAACCTTCGGTTTGCAAAGCGGCCTCCGGCCGCTTTAGTACTCCATTTCCCGAAGGCTGGGGGCGCGGAACCAGGTCGTGAAGGCGACTGCGATTGTCATACACCCGCCGAAGACGACGGACGGGACTACGCGCAAGAGTTTGGCCATGACGCCGCTTTCGAACTGGCCCAGTTCGTTGCTTGAGTTGATGAACATCGAGTTGACGGCGGAGACGCGGCCGCGCATCGGGTCGGGCGTCTTCAGTTGTACGATGGTGCCACGAATGACGACGCTGATGCCGTCCATCAAACCGCTGCACATCAAGGCAAGGAAGGAAAGGAGATAGATCTTCGACAGGCCGAAGACGATGATGCAGATGCCGAATCCGGTTACGGCATAGAGGAGGGTCCTTCCCTGGTGGTGGCGAAGGGGGCGGAAGGTCAGCGCGAGTATCATGCTGATGGATCCGATGTCTTCCGCTGCGTTGAGCCAGCCGAAGCCGACGGGCCCTACGCGAAGTATATCACGGGCGAAGACGGGGATGAGGGCGACGGCGCCCCCGAAGAGCACGGCGAAAAGGTCGAGGGCAAGGGCCCCAAGGAGTTCTTTTGTATGGACGACGAAGCGCAAGCCTTCCTTGATGCTGTCCCAGGTATTCTTTTCTTCTGTGACCATGATCTGTTTGGGGGAGAGGGTAAACAGGCAAAGCCAGGCGATGACGATATAAGCCGCGACGACACTGAAGGCAAACAAATAGTTGGTATTGGCGATCAGGAAGCCGGCGGTAGCGTGACCGATAACCGAGGCGAAGAGGAAGGTGCTGCTATTGAGGGTAACGGCGCCGGGTAGGTCCGCTTTTGGCACGATCTGGGCGACAATGGCATTCAGGGCGGGTCCGGCAAAGGCGCGGATGACGCCGGTGCAGAAGATCACCAGGTAGGTCAGCCACTGGATCCAGTGGCTCTCCAGCAGGCGAACGACAGGTCCGAAGGCGAGGGCCAGAAGGCCTGCCACGCAGATCAGGTAGAATACGGTAGTTTGCAAAAGCAGGGCGCGTTTGTCGCTCCTGTCGATGATATGTCCGGCGTATAAGGCCAGGCAGAATGCGGGCAGGAATTCGGAGAGGCCGATCAGGCCTATAGCGAAGGGGTTGTGGGTGATCTCGTAGATGCGCCAGCCGATGATAGTGGTTACCATGCGAAGGGCCATGACGTAAAAGAAGCGGGCAGCGATGAAGTTCCGGTACTCGTGTATGCCTAACAATCCTAGTGCGGAAGGTCGTCGTTGTTCGGTCATGCCACTAAGGTAAAGAAAAAAAGTGTTGCCCTTCGCCGGTGTCACGTTCCAGCGCATCGAGGACAACCTGGAGATGGGCGGGGTTATCGAGGAAGTCGGCGTTGCTCACGTCTACGAAGATGGTGTGGACATTGTGTTGGCGGATATATTGTGTATAGGCCTCCTGGATGTGGAAGAGATAGTTATCCGCGATGCCTTGTTCGTAAGGCCTGTTGCGTTTGCGGATATTGGATTGCAGCTTGCTGACGGGCGCATGGAGATAGATGAGGATATCGGGTTGCACGACCTGCGACTGGAGGATCTCGAATAATTTCTGATAGAGCCGGAATTCCTGTTCGGGAAGATTGACCTTGGCGAACAGCAGGCATTTGGTAAAGAGGTAATCGGCGATGGTGAGCGATTGGAAGAGGTCTGCGGTATATACCAGCTCTTTCAGCTGCTTGTAGCGTTCGGCCATGAAGAACAGTTCAAGCGGGAAGGCGTATTGATCGGGGTTCTCATAGAACTTTGGGAGGAAGGGATTGTCGGCGAACTGTTCGAGGATGAGGCGGGCGTTGAAATGGCGGGCGAGCATGTGCGCGAGAGTTGTTTTACCCGCTCCGATATTCCCTTCTATGGCGATGAAGTGGTGGTTCATGTGAATTGTTTTACAGCCAGGGGATCGGTACATTCCGCCAGCAGTTGTCGTATTGTCTTATGCAATACAGGGTGAATCAAAGATGGTGCGATCTCTTCCATTGGTACCAGGGCGAAGCGCCGGTTCCGGATCTCCGGGTGAGGAATGGTCAACTGAGGTTCATGGATAATCGAATTATTAAAAAAAAGTATATCTATATCAATGATCCGGGGCCCATATTTCTCCTGGCGGCGGCGGCCCATTTTTCCCTCAATGTCCAGCAGTGTCAACAACCATGCCGGTGCATCCTCTTCGGTGGCCACCTTGAGCGCCTGGTTGAGGAAATCCGGTTGATCGGTCTTGCCCCAGGCGGCGGTTTCATAGAGGGCGGAAGCAAGGAGGATCTGGCCGCCGGCATTCGTGATGAGATCCCTTGCCGTAGCCAGCCGGGCAAGCCGGTCTCCCTGATTGCCACCTATCAATAAATAGGAGATGTTCATAGATTCCATTACTTTCGGGGGCCCAAATATCTTTATTTTTGGAATGGCAGGTGAGATAACTTACTCACCTGCATAAATTAATAAATCATACATGGCAGGCTTTTTTAAAACGTTCTTTGCCTCATTGCTGGCGCTGATTGTCTTTGTGGGTTTCTTCGTCATCCTCTCACTCATCCTCATTGGAGCTTTGCTGTCCCCGTCCCGGCCGGGCGTCGGCGAAAAGGCGGTACTGGTTGTCGATCTGGGCCAGGAGTATCGGGAGCAGACGGTGAGTAATCCGCTGGCCGATCTCGGGGCGGAGGACGAATACGATATTCCGGGGGTGTATGACCTGGTACGGATCATCCGGCGGGCAAAGCGGGACTCGGCGATCAAAGGCATCTATCTCAAGTGCAATAGTGATCTCAATGGATTTGCCACTAATGAAGAGATCCGGCTGGCGCTGGGCGACTTTAAGAACAGCGGCAAGTTCGTGTATGCATACGGGGACATCGTATCCCAGCGGGCCTATGCTGTCGCCAATATTGCCAATAAGATCTACTGCAATCCGAAAGGGGGGGTTGAGTGGCGGGGGTATGCGTCAGATCTGTTGTTTTTGAAGGACGCGCTGGATCGGCTACAGATACAGCCGCAGATCTTCTATGCCGGCAAGTTCAAGAGCGCCACCGAGCCGCTGAGGGAGACGAAGATGACCGATGCCAACCGGCTGCAATTGACCGAACTGTTGAGTGGCCTGTATAACCAGTTTCTGTGGAACACTGCCCAGGCGAGAGGTTTGGATACGGCGGTATTACGCAAATGTGTCAACGAATACCGTATCAGAAGTGCGCAAGATGCACTCGACTACAAACTGGTGGACGGGTTACGTTATGACGATGAGGTCAAGGATGAGATCCGGGACTTACTGCATATCGGTCATCACTCTTATATCAATTTTATTCCGGTAGGGAAGTATGAGAAGGCCGTGAGCTATAAAGCCACGGGAAACGATGAGATCGCGCTGATCTATGCGGAAGGAGAGGTGGTTGACGGCAAGGGTGAGAGGGAGGAGATCGGGTCGGACACGTACCGATGGTTGATCCGGAAGGCCCGTTTCGACAGCGAGGTGAAAGCGATCGTGATCCGGGTCAATTCCGGCGGCGGTAGCTCGCTGGCGAGTGAAAATATCTGGCGGGAGGTCACGCTGGCGCGGCAGGGCGGGAAGCCTGTCGTGATCAGTTTCGGCGACGTGGCGGCAAGCGGGGCATATTATCTGTCCTGTAATGCCGACAGTATCTTTGCCTTGCCGGGGACTATCACCGGCTCGATCGGCGTATTCACTATCGTGCCAAATTTCGAAGGATTCTTCAAGAATAAACTTGGGGTGACTTTTGACGTGGTCAAGACGGCGCCGGAGGGAGATATCATGACGGTCACCCGGCCGCTGACCCCTACCGAGCGGACGTTTATTCAAAACGATATCGACACGATCTACCGGGATTTCAAGGGTCGGGTCGCACAGGGGCGGAAAAAATCGACAGACTACATTGATAGTATTGCGCAGGGCAGGGTCTGGAGTGGGACGATGGGGCAATCGCTTGGCTTGGTGGACAAGATCGGGAGTTTGCAGGATGCGATCGATTGTGCCGCGCGGATGGCAAAGACGAACAATTACCGGCTGCTGGAGTATCCGGAGCCAAAGGGTTTCCTGGACAGGCTGCTTGGAACTTACCGGCATTCGGCCAGTGTTAAATCGATGAAAGACGAATTAGGTGAAGATGGTTATCGCGTATACACGGAGATAAAGAAGGTCAAGTCGATGGTCGGAAAAACCCAGACGAGGTTGCCATTTGACCTGGTAGTGGAATAACGTATTCAACGGCACATGGCACAAAAATATAACCAGCTGCGGGCAATGCTGGCGATTGCGAAGGGGAGCTTCAAGTCGATCCTGCGCAATCCTTCTGCGGTAGTGTTTAGTTTTGGATTTCCTTTGGTATTTATTTTGGTATTCGGGTTTATCGGCGGCGGGCCGCCGTCGGTCACTATTGCGCTGACGCGCAGGGCGGATACGACGTATGAAATTGTCAGGGGGCTGCTTCGCAGCCCGATGATCCGGCTGACGGATGAAATGGATACTGCAAAGATCAGGGAGGATGTCATTAAGGGCAGGATTGCGGCGATCCTGTCTGTTGATACGGGGCGTTCGCCCGCAGGTTTTCCACAATACACGATCCACACACTTACGTCTTCTGCCGGTGCCGATAAATATGGGATTGTTCGCTCGGTGATCGCTCAAGCCTTTGAAAGGGCGGTGGAGCGGGAGCCCAAACAATACCAGCCGATCATCGTGGATGAGTTGCCGCAGCTCCCGGGTCGGGAGTATTCCGAGATCGACTTTATCCTGCCGGGAATGCTTGGTTTTTCGTTGCTGAGCGCGGCCGTGTTTGGGGTGGCCTTTCTTTTTTTCAATTTGCGGCAACAGCTCGTACTAAAAAGATACGGCGCCACGCCCATCGCAAAAAGATATATTGTGCTGGGGGAGGGGATCTCGAGGGTCGCTTTTCAACTGATCACGGCGGTGGTCATTATCGGGATTGGAAAGTTGTTTTTTCACTTCACGCTCGTGCACGGGTGGGTGACCTTTGTGGAAATGCTTGTGCTGAGCCTGATCGGGTTGATCGTTTTTATGGGGTTCGGATTTATCATCAGCAGCGTCTCAAAAAGTGAAAGCACGATCCCGCCGTTTGCCAATGTGTTTACGTTGCCGCAGTTTTTGCTGGGTGGAACCTTCTTTTCCGTAGAGGCTTTCCCGGTCTGGCTGCGGAAGATCTGCGAGGTCCTGCCGCTCAAGCAGCTGAATGACGCGATGCGGAATATCGCGTTCGAAGGAGCGCACCTCACGGATTGCGGGAAGCAGCTGGGGATCCTTCTTTTGTGGGGGATTGGGACGTATGCGATAGCGATAAAGGTATTCAAATGGGAATAAGTTTCGAAATCCTATGCGACTGATCAAGTTTGCCTTGCTGGGGCTGGTGGTCCTGTTCGTGGTGATGACCGCGTTGTCTTTGATGTTCCCTTCCAATATCCGCATTGCCAGGTCGATCAATGTACCGGCTGACCGCCGGTCAGAAGTTTTTGCCGCGGTGAGCGATCTCGGCGCCTGGAAGGCTTGGAATGATTTTGTATACCGGGCGTCGCTGACGAATATCCGGTATTCTTCGCCTTCGGCCGGGGCGGGCGCATTCCTGCGATCGGACCAATTGCGGATAGAGGAGAAGCAGGCGGATACCGCCGGTGTAAAGTTCGAGTGGGAGATGTTCAATGGCAAGCAATTTGCTGGTGGATTTCAGTTCTTCCCGGCAGATCCCGACAGTCTTACGGTGCAATGGTGGTTCGACTTCCATTTCCGGTGGTATCCGTGGGAGAAGCTGGGGATCTTCGTGTATGACCGGAAGCTGGGGCCGGCGATGGAAGAATCTTTGGGGGCGTTGCAACGGTTTGTAGAAAACCCGCGTTAACTTTAATGTTGTCATTTCTAAAAACTACCTATATGTCATTCACTAAAAGTTTGTTTGCATCGATTGCTTTTTTGGTGGGTTGTGTTTCTTATTCTTATGCGCAGCCCAGTCATCCGCACAGCCCGCATGACACAGTTAAAGGCAAGGACATTACCATCTATTACGGCCGTCCTTACAAAAAGGGGAGAGAGACCTTCGGGGGAGCGATAGCTCCATACGGCAAGACCTATCGTTGCGGGGCTGATGAGCCCACCATCCTGGTATTTTCGAAGGATGTCACATTTGGCGGCAAGCCGGTCAAGGCAGGCAAGTATTCTATGTTCGCCGTTCCTGAAAAAGACAAATGGACGGTCATCCTGAATTCCAACACGACGATGTGGGGTACGGATCATGATCAGCACGCCAACCAGGATGTCGTAAAAGTAGACGTGCCCGTAACCAATCTTACTACTCCGGTGGAGCAATTGACCATGACGACCAATGACCATGAGGTCACGTTATCGTGGGACAAGGTCAAGGTTGCCGTTCCCGTCAAGATGTAACCGACGCCGTTGGCGGCGGTGGTGTGGGGGGAGTAGCCGGCCGGTCGGCGTATGACATCACACAATGGACCAGGAAGTCATACACCTGGTCCATTTCTTTTTCGGTAATGCAATATGGGGGCATGACATAAACCGTATTGCCAAGGGGCCGCAGATAGACGCCGGCGCTGAGGGCTTCGCGGGTGATAGCCGTGCCGATAGCGTTGATATATCCGTCATCACCGGTATTCAGCTCGAAGGCGAGAACGGTGCCGAGGGAGCGGGCGTTGCGGACGATAGGGAAGGTACGAAGGGTTTTGAGAAAGTTAATGTGTCTTGCGGTGAGGTGGCGGATACGGTGCATGCATTCCGGTTCCAGCAAAAGGTCGAGGCTTGCCAGGGCGGCGGTACAGGCCAGTGGGTTAGCGGTAAAGGAGTGGCCGTGGAAAAGGGTCTTGCGGCGGTCGTCGCTAAGGAAGGCTTCGAAAAGGCGTTCGGTAGCCGCTGTTACGCCCAGCGCCATGGTGCCGCCCGTGAGGCCTTTGCTCAGGCAGATGATATCGGCTTTTTGGGTGAGGTATTCCCCGGCGAATAGCCGGCCGGTCCGGCCGAATCCGGTCAGGACTTCGTCGGCGATGCACAGGATACCTTGTTGTTTTACTTCCGCCAGCAGTTCGTCCAGGAGGGCGGGATCGTAGATGCGCATTCCGCCGGCTGCCTGGAGGAGGGGCTCGTAGATAAGGGCGGCAAACCCGGTACCTTCACTTCGAATGGTTGCGCGCAATTCTTCGATGTTTTCGGGAGTTGGCGTGGCGATAAAACGCACCTCAAAGAGGTAATCGCCGAAGGGAGCGGTAAAGATGCTGCGTTCGCTGACGCTCATGGCGCCGAAGGTGTCGCCATGATAGGAATGGTTGAAAGCGAGGATGCGGGTGCGGGCCGCCTTCGATGAGGCTTCGGCGGCCGATGGGGCCTGGTTACCCCAGAATTGTATCGCCATTTTTATGGCGACCTCTACGGCGGTTGATCCATTATCGGAGTAGAAAATGCGGGAAAAGTTGCCGGGCAGGAGGGGAAGGAGGCGCTCCGCGAGGTTAATCGCGGGCTCGTGGGTGAAGCCGGTGAAGATCACATGTTCCAGCCGGAGGGCCTGCTGGTAGAGGCGTTCGGCGATATAGGGATGGCTGTGGCCGTGGATATTGACCCACCAACTGCTGATCGCGTCGATATAAGCTTTTCCGGTGTCGTCGAATAACGAGCTACCTTTACCTTGTAAAACGGGGATCGGGGGAAGCCAGTCTTTGTGTTGGGTATAGGGGTGCCATATCACCCTGCTGTCCCTTTCTGTCAATCCGGTGTTCATGGGGCAAAGATAGGGGAGGCGAAGGATGCAACGGTTCCACCTGTTTCATTGTCAAATAGATTAATCAGGAAAGAATGGACCACCACCAGCTGGTAAATGACTGCCTTAGGGGAGACGCGGTAGCGCAGCGGCAGCTATATAACGAATTTGCGGGGTCGATGCTGGGCGTGTGTTACCGCTATACCAAGTCTTTGCCTGATGCGGAGGACGTATTGCAGGAAGGGTTTATCATGGTATTCAGGAATCTGCATCAATTCAGCTTTTCGGGAGAATTGGGCGGATGGATCCGGCGGATAATGGTCAATACTGCCATTAATTATCTTAAAAAAAATAGCCGCTATCAAACGGACCTTTTGTTTACGGAAGGAGGATTGCATCCTGTATCGGATGACGATCCGGAGGTGACGTTGAGTACGAAGGAACTGGCGGAGCTGATCCGGCAACTGCCGCCGGGGTATCAGACCATTTTCAACTTACATGCGATCGAAGGATACAGCCATGTGGAGATCGGCAGGATACTGGGCATCAAGGAGGGGACTTCGCGCTCGCAATATGCGCGGGCGCGGGCACTACTGATCACCTGGATCAATAAGGTCTCTGGCGCAAACAAAAATGAAACGACTTATGCGCGACCCAAAGTTTGAACAAGAGGTGCAGCGAAAAATGCATGACCTGGAATTTGTTCCATCGGAATCCGTCTGGGCGGGTATCCAGCGGGGTATTGTGCCGCGGGAACGCCGGAGGGTGGCGGCAATTCTATGGTGGTTGTTTCCGGGAATGGTCCTGCTGGCAGGGGGGATTGTGATGTATCGGCATTCGGCTTCGACGGGTGTGGTCACGTCGGCGGCGCCGGTGCACGGAGGGAGTGATGCTGCCGGGAGCAGCGGGAGCAGCGGGGGCAGTGGGGCTGCCGGGTCGGGGAAGACGGATGGCGGGATGGCTGAAGCCGTTGGCGGGAGTGCAAGGGGGAATAAGGTTGATGGGAGTGTTGCGGGGAGTAAAGTGGCAACGAGGGCTGTGGGTGGGGTTATGGCGCGCAGCGGGGGTAAGGATCAGTTGACGAATAGGACCGGGGTGGAAAGTACGGCGGATGGCGTCGCGAATGTTGTCGCGAATGTTGCGGTGGATGGATCGATGGACGGTTCATCAGAAGGTATGGTTGCGGCCAAACGGGGTTCGGTTTTGCGGTTCCATCCCGGATTGATCGGAGGTTTGGCGGCAAGGGCGGGAGTACGGGCGCCGGGATTCGTTTTGAGGCCCGTGAACCCGGCTGTTACCGGGATAAGGCAGCCGCGGCATCCCTGGTTGGTAGGTTTCAACTTTGGCGGGGGCGGGTCTTCGATCTATTCGGCTGCGGGAAATGCGCTGGTTTCTTTGTCCTCATACAACAACAATGTAGCCGCCAGTAGTTATAGCTATAATAATACCAGCCAGCCACCAAGGGTGAATACGACAGCCTTTGCTCTCTCGGCAAGCGGGTCCAAACGAAACGCGACCGGTGTAAAAGTTGACTATTCCTATTGGGCGGGCATCTATGGCGAAAAGTCCCTCTCCGCCCGGTTGTCGGTCGATATCGGATTGAACCTCCATTATTACTCGGTCCTTTTGCAAACGGCGAACCCGGTGAGCCCATATCCGCCGACTTCCGCATCGCTTTTCGTCAACAGCGCGGTAACCTATTCGCTGAATTCCAGCGCCGCTAATTCGGCCAATAGCGGGCAATCCTACGTCAACAGCTACTATTTCCTGGAACTTCCTTTGACGGTTCAATGGAAGCTCAATCACAGCCGTTCGCTGCCTGTTTATTGGCGGGGCGGGGCGGTCTTTTCCTACCTGATGAGCTCCAACGGGCTGTATTATGATGCCTCTTCAGGGACCTATAAAAGTGATAACGGCGCGGTTCGCCGTCCGCAGGCAGGTGTCAATTCCGGGTTGATGGTGGGGTTGCCGGTCAGGGGGGTACAGATCCAGGCGGGGCCGGAAATCCAGTATGCATTGAGCAGCATGCTCACTAACGGTTCCGGCGGGGGGCATATGATGTATGGCGGGATGCGGGTGGCGTTGATGCGTTAGGGGCGCGCCTTCGCCGAGGCTTTGGGCGAGGTGGTCAGGGTGAGGACGGCGGCAGGGAGGTGGATGATTGCAGGAAGCGGAGGTTGCGGCGCAAGCCGGCATAACGGGTACGGCGGATCGCGCTTTTTCGGAATATTTTCTTGAAACTTTCTTCAGTCATTTCTTCCCAGTCCGAGGTTTTGAAATTGAGGATGGCGGGCAGCGGGGTGAATGCCTTTTCTGTTGTGGGTTTGGAGAAGCGATTCCAGGGGCAAACGTCCTGGCAGGTATCGCAGCCGAACATCCAGTTTTGGAATTTATCTTTCTGCTCGCCGGGTATCAGCTGGTCTTTCAGCTCGATCGTGAAATACGAGATACATTTACTACCGTCCACAATATTGCCTTCAAGAATGGCATCGGTTGGGCAGGCGTCGATGCAGCGGCGGCAAGTGCCGCAATAGTCGCCGGCAAAGGGGGCGTCATAGTCCAACGGCAGGTCGACGATGAGGGTGGCGATGAAAAAGAACGAACCAGCTTGGCGATTCAAGAGGTTACCGTTCTTCCCCACCCAGCCCAGACCGCTGCGGACGGCCCAGCTTCTTTCCAGCACCGGAGCGCTGTCGACAAATCCCCGGCCATCTACTTCACCGATCTCCTGGCGGATTGAGGCCAGCAACGTGTTCAGTTTGGCGCGGATCACCTCATGGTAGTCTTGTCCATAAGCGTACCGGGCGACTTGTGGGGCGTCGGCCGGTTGCTGACTGGCCGGAAAGTAATTTATCAGCAAGGTGATGACCGATCTGGCGCCGGGGACGAGCCGGGTGGGGTCGATCCGAAGGTCGAAATAGTTTTCCATATAGCTCATGGCGCCCTGCATGCCCTGATGCAGCCAATTCTCGAGCCGCCGGGCGTCTTCATCCAGGCGGGCGGCCTCCGCGATGCCGCAATGCTCGAACCCCAGCTCGCGGCTCCACTTTTTGATCAGAATTGTATGCTGCGTTTTTGACAATTCGTTAAATTTAAATCGGGCGGGGGTATACGACTTATTAGCAATTTATCTATATTAGAGCTGATTAACCACAAACCTGCTATGACTCTGAGACTTGTAGGCCGTTTAACCATAACCATGTTCTTCCTCCTGCTGGTAACGCATGGCATTGCCCAGGATAAAGGTAGGTATACCTTTGGAAAACTTGTCCCTGCAGATTTCACCCTTCCCGCCAAGGCGATCATCGACAGCGATGCCAACGCCGTAATCCTTTCGGACATAGGAGAGGCGCATTTCGTCGGAAACAACAAGAACTGGTTTTCCCTTGTGTACAAACGACAGACCCGGATTCGGATCATTAACAAGAAGGCCTTCGATCTCGCCACGGTGACTGTGCCCCTGTACTCGCCAAAGGACGGCGACGCAGAGAAGCTCAGCGAGGTGGCGGCTGCCGCTTATAACCTGGAGAACGGGCAGGTGGTTCCCACAAGGCTGGACCAGAAGGATATCTTTCAGAACCGGGAGAACAACTGGACAGCAGCGAATTTCTCCGTGCCAGGCGTGAAGGAGGGATCCATCCTCGAATATACCTATACGATCACGTCCGATTATTACCGTTATCTGCGGTCCTGGGAATTTCAGTGGGAGCGTTACCCCTGTCTTTCCAGCGAATTCCGGGTGGATATTCCCCAGACTATCTCCTATGTGCTGGTCAAGCAGGGCGTTCATCCCTACGCCGTGGATAAAGGGTCCGAAGGGCGCAATTCCTACAAGGTCACCGAAAAGATCGAAGCCGGCCTTTCCAATGTGGCCGAGGATAAGATAGTGAGCGTGGCCACGGTCAAACACGACTGGGTGATGAAGGATATTCCGGCATTCGGATCGGAAACCTATCTCACCACCCCGGATAATTATTTGGATAAGCTCAGCTTCCAGGAGTCGAGGACTTACAATGGAGAAGAAACTTTTTCCCATACGGACACGTGGGCCAAGGCGACCCAGGAGCTCCTGGAGGAGGAGCAGTTCGGCGGGACCCTGAATGAAAACAATGAGACGATAAACGAGCTGGCAGACAAGATCAATGCTCCGGGCAGGGACAACCTGGCGCAGGCAAGAGCCGTCTTTTACTACGTCAGCCAGCATTTTACCTGCACCAATCATTACGATTTTTATATCAGGACAAGCCTTCGCGATGCGATCCGGAAAAACAGCGGTACCGTGGGCGAAATCAACCTCCTGCTGGTCGGCTTGCTGCGGAGAAAGGGCATGGAGGCCGATCCCGTCCTGCTGAGCACCCGGGAACACGGTTTCAGCATGGTGAGCTATCCCGTTCTGGAAAAGTTCAATTACGTGATCGCCCGGGTGAAAATAGACGGGCAGGTATATTACCTGGATGCCGCCCAACCGCAATTAGGTTTCGGCAGGCTGGCCGGCAACTGCTACAATGGGCATGCCCGCATCATCAGCAACAAGGACTCGGGTTCGGTCTATCTGGCGGCTGATTCGTTACAGGAAAAGAAGACGACGGTCGTTTTCATCAGTTCTGCGGACAAGGCCGAGGTGGCGGCATGGGAGGGGACATGGGAGGCAACGCTGGGGCCCCAGCAATCCTATGAGCTGCGGGAAAATGTAAGTAAGCAGGGAGAGAAATCATACTTTAAAAGTATCCAAACGCAGTATGGGGAGGATATCTCGATCGGCGACGCCGGCGTTGACTCGCTGGACCAGCCCGAGCAGCCGGTCAAGGTTCACTATTCCTTCAAGGTCCATTCCGGGGAGGACCGGGCGAAGATCTATCTGAACCCATTCATCGGCGCCGGATTGCGAACGAATCCGTTCAAGGCGGCGGACCGAAGATATCCGGTCGAGATGCCATATGTCACCGACGAGACGTATTTCTTCACGATGCAGATCCCCGACGGCTATACGGTGGAGGAGTTGCCCAAGTCTGCGAAGGCGAGGCTGAACGAGCGTGATGGGTCTTTCGAGTACCTGATCGGAGCGGACGCAGGGATGATCCAACTACGCTGCCGGTTAAAGCTAAATAAGGCGAATTTTGTGCCGGAAGATTACAGCGGTCTGCGTGATTTCTATGCGCTGGTGGTGCAAAAAGAGGCGGAGACTATCGTACTGAAAAAGAATTAGGAGACGACTGTGCCGAAAGGCGAGCATAACCGAATTATACTTCTAAACCAACTGGATATTTATGACTATTCAAAACCGGCTACTCGTTGTCGCGGTCTGTATGATCGTGACATGCCCGCTCCATCTCCGGGCGCAGGATAAAATGCCTGTCAAATTCGGCAAGGTCACGCCGGATGATTTCAAGGTCACGGCCGCCGGGCTCGATTCTTCAGCGGATGTGGTTGTCGTGGCGGACTACGGCATTTCATCTTTCGAGGGTAATTCGAGGGGATGGTTCGACCTTGAATTTCACCATTCCAAACGAATGCGTGTCCTCAGGCGGACAGGCTTTGACGCGGCGACGATCAAGATCCCTCTCTATGTGGATGGAACCGTAGCGGAAAAGATCAGCGGCCTCAAAGCCAGTACCTATACGCTTGAGGATGGAAAGGTGGTCGAAACAAAACTGGAAAGCAAATCGATTTTCACCGATAAGATCAGCAAGCACTGGGTGATGGAGAAATTCACCTTCCCCGCGTTGAAGGAAGGCGCAATCCTGGAATACTCGTTTACCATGTATTCGCCGTTCACATCCAACCTCCAGCCCTGGGAGTTCCAGGGTGGATATCCTTGCCTTTGGAGTGAATACCAGGTTGACATCCCGAATTTTTTTAAATATGCGATCCTTTCCCAGGGTTTTTTGCCGTTCAAGGTTAGTAGTACCCAAAATCGTACGTCAAGTTTCAGCTACACGGTCCCGGGGGGAGCCGAATCGGACGATCACGGCACTATAACTGATGAGGTAATTACGCATCGTTGGGTGATGGCCAATGTCCCGACGCTGAAAGAAGAGCCCTATACGACAACGGTGGACAATTATGTGTCCAAGATCGAATTCCAGCTTTCGGGGATCCAATTTCCTGGTGGGACATATCATGATCGAATGGGTAACTGGTTCCAGGTCTGTGAGAGTTTGTTGAAGGATGACGATTTTGGGGCAGATCTGGACAGAGGCAATTCCTGGATGGACGACGACCTCAAGAACATTACAAAGGGTGCGGCAAACAATCTTGAAAAGGCCCAAAAGATATTTGCCTATGTCCGCGACCATTTCACTTGCACTTCGCATGGTGCCATGTGGCTAAGTAGTCCGTTGAAAAACATCTATAAGAACAAAAGCGGGAATGAGGCCGATCTCAATCTGCTGTTGACCGCCATGTTGATCCATGCCGGCCTTGAGGCAAAGCCGGTCATTTTGAGCACCCGGGACAATGGGTTTGTGCATCCCTTCTATCCATTGATCAGCCGGTACAATTATGTGATCGGGCAGGTCACTGTCGACTCAACGAATTACAGCCTGGATGCGAGCGAGCCCTGGATGGGATTCGGCCGGCTCCCCGAACGGTGTTACAATGGCGGCGGACGGGTTGTGGATAAGGATAAGCCTTATCTGGTGGCGCTAAGTGCGGACAGCCTGACAGAGGGGAAGATAACGATGGCCATCATTAGCAACGACGGGAAAGGCGGATTGTCGGCGAGGGTACATAGCCTTCCGGGGAACCTGGAGGCGGCTGAAGTCCGGGCAAATGTGAAGGAAAAAGGCGAGCAGGCGTTCCTGAAGAAGATACAGGCGAACTATACCAGTGATATAGCCGTTTCCAACCTGGAACTTGACAGTGTGCGGCAACCGGATCAGCCGTTGAATATTGCCTATGACGTCCATTTGACGCCGGATTCGAGCTCGGATTTGTATTACTTCAATCCGATGCTTGCAGAAGGATATAAGGAGAATCCATTCAAGGCCGCCACCCGGAACTACCCGGTTGAAATGCCGTGTGCGATGGATGAGACCTATACCTTGTCAATGGAGATCCCGATCGGCTATGTAGTGGATGAGCTTCCGAAATCGGCCAGGGTATCATACAATACAAATGAAGGGCTTTTCGAATACCTCATCCAGAAGGATGATCAGCAGGTTCAGTTCAGAACCCGGATCAAGTTGAAAAAGGCAAATTTTACGTCGGAGGATTACGACACGGTGCGGGAGTTCTTTGGGTATGTCGTGAAGAAACAAAACGAACAAATTGTTTTTAAGAAGAAAAAATAGCGTGCTGTTGGGGTTGCTTCTTCTTTGTCTGCATGGCTACGGGCAGGACAAGGCGCCGGTTACCTTTGGTAAGGTGACGCCGGAAGATTTTGTCATCCGGGATGCAATGGATTCCTCGGCAGATGCAGTAGTGGCGGCGGATGTCGGGAGCAGCAGTTTTGGGAGATCTGGATTTGTCGGACAGTTCGATTGTTACCTGCTGTTTCGGCACTCCAAGCGCATCCGCATCCTAACTCATGGGGGATTTGCGGCGGCCACGGTGGTGGTCCCTCTGCTGGCACATAGAGGAGATAAGGAAGAGATAACCGAGCTGAGGGGTACTACCTATAATCTGGAGAACGGGAAGGTTATGGCCACTGAGTTGGATAAGGCGTCGATTTTTTCGGAAAAGGTTTCGGAAAATGAGGTCATTGAAAAATTCACTTTTCCCGGCGTCCGGGAAGGGTCGATCGTAGAGTACAGTTATACCGTAAAATCGCCTTTTGTAACCAACCTGCATACCTGGTTGTTTCAGGACAAGTATCCGTGCCACTGGAGCGAATACCAGGCGGCGGTTCCCGATCTGTTCACTTATCTAACCCTCGATAAAGGGAATCTTCCTTACTCTATCCATACAAGGTTTTTCAAAGATTCCAGTTTCGGAAACTTCAGATTTGGATACTCACCAATAGAAGTAAAAACCATTATAAATACCTCCCGTTGGGTGATAAAAGACGTCCCTGCCTTTCGGGAGGAGCCGTATACGACAACCATGTATAATTATGTGGCCCGGGTGGAATTTCAATTTGTCGCCTTTAATCTATTGGGACTATTTTCCACTACTATGATACCCAGCTGGACTTCTTTTAGCAAGGTGATGTTGGGGAGCGACAAGTTCGGCGCGGATCTGAACGCGGATAATTCATGGCTGGATAAGGACATGGGGGGCATTACGGCGGGAGCGGCCGATGACCTCGATAGAGCGAAGAGGATCTATATGTATGTTCGGGACCATTTTTCCAGGACGCCGCAAGGCGGGATGCTCCTTAGGCATAGTCTGAAAACCATATATAAAAACAAGACCGGCACTCCGGCCGAGATCAATCTCTTGCTGACCGCCATGCTGCGTCACGCAAACCTCCACGCCGTGCCCGTCATACTAAGCACGCGATCCCACGGTTTCCTCAGCCCCGACCACCCGCTGCAGCGAAGTGTGGATTATGTCATTTGTAAGTTCTGGTCGGATTTTGCGATATACTACCTGGACGCCAGCGATCCCGATATCGGGTATGGGCAGCTGCCGCTGGAATGCTATAACGGCTATGGGAGGTCCGTCGATTCGACGAGCAGGAATATGGATATTTTGAGCGCGGATGCGATCACCGAAAATAAAAAGGTCATCGTGCTGCTCAGCAATAGCGAGAAAGGCGGGTTGGAGGGCTCGATCCAAAGTTATCCGGGGGTTGCCGAGGCGGCGGAGATTAGAAAGGAGATGCGTAAGCAGAAAGGGGAAGAAAAATTCCGTGAAGGGCTGCGGACCGGGCTGTCGGCCGACGGTACTATTTCCGACCTGGAGATCGATTCGCTGCGACTGCCCGACGAGCCGATGGCTATCAACTATACCTGTCATGTGACACCGGAGACAGCCTCAACGCTATTTTATTTTACACCTACGCTGGTCGACCGAATGACGGAGAACCCGTTCAAGTCGGCGGAGCGCCGGTATCCTGTGGAAATGCCTTATGCCAAAGACCAGAACTATATTTTGACTATGGAAATTCCGGCCGGCTACGAAGTGGAGGAACTGCCAAAATCGACCATAGTCAGGTTGGAAGATAGTAGCGCGCTTTTTGAGTATGTGTTGTCGCAGGATGGCGACCATATCTATTTCCGGACGCGGATCAGGCTGATGAAAGCTAACTACGAACCGGAAGAATATGCGGTCCTGAGGGACTTCTTTGCGGCGATTGTAAAAAAGGAAAATGAGCAGATAGTTTTTAAGAAAAAAAATAGACTATGAAGATCAGAACCATACTATGTCTTGCGGCATTGGGGCTTGGGGCGAGGACAAGTGCGCAGTCGTATAGCGTTGCACTGATCCCGGATTCCCTGAAAAAGGACGCCCGCGCTGTGATGCGGGAAGAAGAATATATTCTGGAGATCAAGTCGCCGGAAAAGGCGATCGAGAAGGAGCGTCATGTTTTTACCATCCTGAATGAGAGTGCAGACAATATTGGTGGGTACGGCAGCTGGTATGATAAATTTACCTCGATCAACTGGATAGAGGGGACCCTGTTTGATGCAGCGGGGAAAGAGATGAAAAAGGTGAAAAAGAAGGATATGGAGGACCGTAGCTATGTCAGCGAAGAGACCCTGGCTAATGACGTTCGGATT
>DASZJO010000184.1:0-56292 GCA_035948015.1 Puia sp. | reverse complement strand
TCGGCTAATTTCAATTTCACCGGCCACACTCCTTACCTGAAACATGCGTTCAATGCCGGCGACGTCCTGATGCTGATGGTATCTGATACGCTGAAAGTAGGGTTGGTGACCGAACATGTGCCGGTAAAAGACATCACCCGTTATATCACCCGGGAGGCCATTCAGTCTAAACTCAAGATCCTGAATGAAAGTCTGATGCGCGATTTCGGGATCGACAAGCCGAAGATTGCCGTCTTGGGACTGAACCCCCATGCCGGAGATGAGGGGTTGATCGGGAAAGAAGAGGAGGAAATCATCAAACCGGTGATCAAAGATGCCAAACATCAGATGATGGTATTCGGTCCGTATAGCGCCGATGCCTTCTTTGCGCGGAATTACCAGTCCCGTTTCGATGCCGTCCTGGCTATGTACCACGACCAGGGCTTGATCCCCTTCAAATCGTTGTCCGGGGAAGGCGTTAATTTTACCGCCGGCCTCCCGATGGTCCGGACCTCGCCCGACCATGGCACCGCCTTCGATATCGCCGGAAAGAATAAGGCAGACCCGGAGTCTTTCCTGGCTGCCCTGTATACCTGCATCGATATTATCCGAAACCGCCGGGAATTCGACGAGAACCGCAGCAACCCGATGAGAAAGATGGGGGCTGCCGTCATGGGGAACGCGGAAGACGAAAAGCTGGAGGGTACCCGGGGGTAACGGATAGACCGACAGCGAGCTGCGGCCCGGGGTAACGGATAGACCGACAGTGAGCTGCGGCCCGGGCTAACGGCCAGTCCGACAGCGAGCTGCGGCCGTCCGCTTAAAGATTTTTCGCCGGGGGCTTGCATAAACAGAATGTCTTTTCTATCTTTGACTCGTCCGGCGTGGGTCCGCTGACCTCCTCTTCGCTAAATTTACTATCCCCCGAAAAACAGTTCGTTTAGATTCGTTAATGGTTCCCTTCCTTTGAATCACCTCTGATTTTCAGCATCCTATCGCTTTATTCACCTTCTGAAAATTACAAGATGAAACGGAACTTTTCAACGATCTTTTTTTCGTGCGCGCTGTTAATCGCCTTTTTCCCAACGCACGCCGCAGGTATCACCAACAATTCCGCAGGTATCGCCAACAATTCCGCAGGTATCGCGGACAATTTCAATTCCCGCCCCGGGGTTAGCATCTCCCAGATAAAAGGTTACCTCCAGGGCCGCTGCTGGTTCTTCGCCGATTTTGATGTCAATCGTAATGGATGGGCGCCCAAAATTGAGGGCGACGGCGCTATGGTCTCCGGAACCGGGGCCAGCCCCACCGAACGGACGGGTATCTATACGCCGGTGCTGGATATGCCGGTTAGTACGCCGGTTTCCTTTAGCTATACCTTCAATTTGCCCGTACAGGATCGCCGCTGGCTGAAGATCTATGCGGCGGATGCCAATGACATGCCTGCCGCTCTCCTGGATAGCATCGAGCTGACAGGCTCCGAAGCCAATCACGTATATACATACAATAAATCATTACAACTCTCCGCCGAAGGCGTTTACAAGCTGGTCCTTAATTACCGGGGTATCGGCGGCAACGAGCGGATCGCCATCGACCAACTTACCGTCGGCGCACCCCTGCACTACGCATCCACCTGCAACGTCGCTCCTGTGGCGGTGCGGGACCGTTTTGCCGGAACGGCCAGCCATACGGCTACCGGGAATGTGCTCAGCAACGACTACGACCCTGATCATGAGACAATGACTGCCTATTTGCTTTCAGAATCACCCGACGGCCGTGTCGACCTGGGCAGGAACGGCGAGTTCTTATTCACGCCAAAAGAAGGCTTTACCGGCAACTCTACACAATTCTCCTATAAAGTCTGCGATAACGGCAGCCCCTCGCTGTGCTCCATCACAGCCACCGCTACGATCAAATTCCCGACCCGCAGTTCACTGACCGGTTTCCAGGCGCTCTACAGCCATAAGGCCGTAGCGATCAGCTGGAACACAGCTAACGACAATCATAGCACGGTTTTCCAGGTGGAACGGAGCCTGAACGGGATGAGCTTTGACAAAGTCGGTGAAGTGAACTCGGAGGAAGCTATCGCCGCCGGTCAATACTCTTTCAATGATAAGCTGCATGAGGCGGAGCGGAAGAATGACCTGTACTATCGTATCCGCCAGATCGATGCCGCTAACCGCGTGACCTATTCGAAGGTGTTGATCGTTCGTTCCTATAACAGCCGTAGCGTTGAAGCCGTCAGCGTTACCCCGGACCCGAACGTCAACGATATCACCGTAGGCGTTCAGCTGAAAGAGAAATGTTTTGTCGTCATGCGCGTCACGGATTCCAAGGGCAGCGAGTTGATCAAACAAACCGCGTTTGGCGAGAACGGTGAGAACAGCTATAATATCGAAGGGACCTCGCAATTGCAGCCGGGAATGTATCAGTTGGAAGTGATCATCAACAGCGGCGAGCGGCTTACGATGATGCTGGAAAAGAGCTAACTTTTTTGCAACATTGAATGGTTTATACGAAGGGTCGTCCGCATCGGCGGATGACCCTATTTTTTTATGTTTAAATAAGCCTGCAGATCTTTAACATATTCCTCAAAAGCCTGTACGCCCAAGGGTGTGATCTTGCAGATTGTCTGGGGATAGTTGTCTTTGAACGATTTGATGACATCGATGTAGCCGGCTTCTTTGAGCTTATTGATCTGGACGCTCAGGTTGCCGGCCGTCGCATTGGTCTTCTCCCGCAGATAGGTGAACTCCGCTTCTTTTACCGTGATCAGCAGGGAAATAACCGCCAGCCGAAGTTGGGAATGCAATATCGGGTTTAGATCTTTAAACATGTTGTCTTTTTGCTTTCAGATAGCATCTCCGGAGAAGAAGTCCTGGAATGAACCAGGCCAGCAAAGCGCCGGAAGCCATCAGGAACAGCGTGTAGTAGTCCGGGACAAATAGCGTGACGATCGCGAGTACCCAGCAGGCCAGACCGCCAAGGGTCATTGGCCTGAAGCGGCGCCCATATCCGGTAGCAAAGGTTGGGATGCCAAAGAGGGTCAGATAGATCGGAACGTCATGCCTAATATTCAAATAACTGTCTATATAAGAGAAAACGAAGATCGCGATGCCATAGCTGAACCAGATGCCTCCAATCATATTGCTCTCGTGCGTCTTGAACCCACGCCGCCTGCCTTCACGCATCGAAATGATGATCTGCGGCACAACGGCAACGATGACCAGGCACCAGATCCACCGCAGGATCGGCCATTGGAGATATTGGTTGGCGTAAGTCGCCAGACAGCAAAAGATGATGACGACGCCCCAAAGCAGTGCGCTGATCCCGGTGTCATAATAATCGTTTTTGGCCCGGCTGATCATGCTCGTGATCAGTTCCAGGCTTTGTTCGTTGGTCAGGGATTGCTCTTTTTCCATGTACAATTATTTCTTTTGCAGTTGATGTTTGTATTTCGCCCGGAGCATATACCCCGGAATGATATAGCTGCCCAGAATGGCGGCTGCCAGCAGGAGTATATTCATATCCACGTCGACATAAGTAGTCACAATGGCGAGTACCCAGCAGAACCTAGCGCCCCAAACCAGCGGCCGGAACTGCAGGAGCCGCCCTGTCAGGTAGCAGCCGATTGAGTATGTAAGGATGAAGATGGTATAACAATGTTCCCAATCGCCCCGCCGCATAAAAATAAGGACAATCAACCCCTGCGCGATCGCGATGGCGCTCCAGATATTCCGGAGGCCTTCGTCCACATAGGTCTTCACCATTTTTATCCTTTCCCGTCTGCTGTAGATCGCCGAGACTATTACCCCTATAAACATAATAAGCCAGACCATTGGGTTGCGGTCGGTGCGAACGATCACTTTGAGGACATATTGTCCGATGGCCCCAATGAAAACAAGCCATCCCCACAAGAGGAAATAGAAGCTTTTGTCGGCAACCGAACTCTTTGCCTGGTCGATCATCGTCTGGATAACCTGAAGGCTTTCCTGGGGAGTAAAGGTTTCCGAATGATTGTCCATGTTACAACGTTAATTTAAAATATTAAACCGATAAGAAGACGGCGGAAAAACTTTTCCACCGCCTTCGGCAGATCGCAGGCCAACCGGCCCTGGCCAACCTTCGTCATCCGGCGTTCCGGCCATTATTGGCATTGCGCCAGCATCTCCTCCGCCTGTTTCTGTCCCCATGTGGGATACAACGGCTTCGGTTGAGCGGCCTTGAACAACGCTACCGACTTTTCGAAGAGGGGTTTTGCTTTGTCTTTCCCGCCGCCAAACTGAGGTGGAGTACCGAAAAGGCTCCTCCCCTGAAGATAATATAACCGGGGGTTGTTGGGATCCATCGCCAGACCTTTTTGCAGCGCTTCGGCGGCGTCCCTGCCGTTGGTCATATAACGGCTTTGCGGATCGACCAGCATTTGCTGAGTAGCCGACATATTCTCCACCGCATAGGTCTCGGCATTCTTCTCGATGGCCTCGGCCTTCGCGAGATAGGCATTGATCTTGGGTGCGTTGACATCCGCCTTGTCCTTCATTTCGGGTCTCCAGCCGATCCAGGTCTGCGCCAGCGCCGCATAGTAATAGGGCAGCCATTGCGTCTTCTCGGCATCACCGATCCGCTCGAAGGTGGCAGCCAGGGCTTGCAGCTGGTCGACTGTCGTGTCGGATTCGAACAGCGGAATGTTCTTTTGCATGGCCGCTACATATTTGTCCGATTGGGCCTGGCAGGCGAGGCCGATCATCACGGTGAAAACAAGGATCATCTTTTTCATGATAGTGTGTTTTGTATGTTTGAAAAATTTAAATACTAGAGATTGTTGTTGATCGCGTCCTGGGAGCGGTCCACGCCCCAGCTCAGGAAACAGCCGATAAAATAGAACCGGTTGGCCGGCGGGGTGATCGGCTGCTTGTACAGTCCGCTGTAGGAAAAGTTGTAGCCATATACCGCGTTATACCCAAGCACGTTGCTGACGCTTGCAAACAACACCACAAAGGTCCTTGCCTTCGGATTGGCGAAGCTGGGAACGTATTCCGCGCTGAAGTTGAAACTGTTGAAATCCTTGGTTTTCCCGCTTTCTGCGAGGTTGTACTTGTTCAGGCTATCCAGGATAAAATTATAATAAGGGCGGCCGGTGGCGAAGGTATAGGTCAGGTTGATCCCGGACCGGAGCTTGGTGAAGAAACGCTTCATGACAATCGAAGCCGTATGCGTTGCCGCATAATTGGGCATCAGCTGGGTCGTATAGTTAAGGTAGTTGCGCTTGGTGTCCAGGTAAGAATAACTGATCCAGTAGTCGAAGTTCTTGATGGACTTCTTATCCCGCCAGAAGAGCTCCAATCCTTTGGCGTAGCCGGTGCCGCTATTATTAAAGGTTGAAAAGTAATAGTTGATTGGAACGGTCTTGATCAGGTCCTCGTATTTTTTATAATACGCTTCCACCCGGAAGATCCGGTCCTTTGTCATTTTTTGATAGTTGATGATATAGTGGGTGGCTTTGGTGAATCCTACGTTCGTTGTATAGAACAGCTGGCTGTTCTCAGGCTTCTGGTAGAAGATGCCGTATGCCAGCGATACCTGGGCTTCGGGACCGGTGCGATAGGCCAGCGAGAGCCGGGGAGCGATATCCGACTTATTGATCACGGTGGAATGCTCATACCGCACGCCAACCTTTGCCGCCAGTGCGTTGGTCACATAGATATCGGATTCGGCAAAGAGCGAATTGAAGTTATCGTGGAATTTGTAGAGCGTATCGATATTGTATTCCACCGTATGATACTTCTGGTAATTATAGGAATACCAGTATTCCGTTCCAAAGCGGATCGCGCTGAGCGTGCCTAATTTCTTGTCGAATACCGCCCTGACTTGCGAAAGGTCCTGGCGCTGATCCACCCCGAAATTCTTGAAGTTCATCCAAAACGCCGAATCCGGGAAAGTCTGGTTTTGATTGGCCAGGTTCTGCACATTCTGGCCGATATTGTCGAGGTTGGTGCTATAGCTGGCGCCCAGATCAAACTTCCAGCCATTGCTGAGATAGTCGCGCCAGCTGAGGTTATTATACCAGTTGTGGTTGGTTAATGCGAAGGCATCGTTCATATTGAGGCTGTCCCAGTCCTGGCGGCGCAAGCCCAAATTGTTATAGGAAAAGGTCGTATAATATTTGATCATCCCGCCGCTCTTGGTCCGGATGCGGAAATTGGCGTCGCCGTTATGAAATTGGGGTACATTGAAATAATTCACATCCTGAGGCACTGCCTTGAAATAGGCAAGGGCATTGACGTAGTTATAGCTGAAGCCGAAGGAGGATTGCTTATCTTTTGCGAGCTGCTGGGTTCCCAATCCTACGACGAGCGGGGAAATGGTGGCATCCACCTCCGATTTCTCAGGCAGATCGATCGATTCCAGCAGCACGACGGAAGACAGCGCCTGACCGTAAAGTGCGGAATAACCGCCGGTGCTGAAGACAGTCCCCTTGAACAGGAAAGGAGAGAACCTGCCGCGCTGCGCGATATCGGGTACGCTGGAATAATAAGGATTGTTGACAAGAGTGCCGTCAATATATTGCTTGGCTTCATAACCGGCGCCGCCGCGGACGAAAAGCCCCTCCTGCTCCCCCACTTGCTGGGCGCCGGGCAAGGTCTTGAGGGCCGCGGTGATATCGGCGTTGGAACCCGCTGTGGTGGCGACATCCAGGGAGCTCAGCACCGCCCCCCGTTTGGAATCGCCGGCGCTAAAAGAGCCTGCCGTTATGGTCACGGCCTTGAGCTCGCTCAGCTGCTCCTTCATAGCCAGGTGGAGGACTACGGGCGTTCCGTCGAGATTTATGACCTGCTGGACGGGGTTATAGCCGATATTGGTGATGGCGATGGTATCCGCGCCCTTTTCAGTCGTTGTGAAGTGAAAAGCGCCAGATGAATCGGTCGTGGCGCCGTCATAACTGTTTTTGATGGCGATGCTGGCTCCATGGAGCGGGTGCCCTTTGCCGTCTTTAACCGTCCCCGAAATCCGGGTCTGCGCCGACAGCCTGGCGGAAAAAAGGATAAAAGCAGTCAATATGATTAGCGGTCGCATTTTTGTAAATTTATTGCTAAGCTAAACTAGTTTACAATATAAACCAAATATTTTTCGGGAAATTTTTTTTAAATGACCCAAACCCGGGCTCAAATAGGCACGCCGGCAGGCCAGGGGGTATGAGGGTCCGGTAAGTTGCGGAGATGCTGAGAAGTGATTGGTATTGAAACCAAAAAAAGCCAGGCTTAGACAAGCCCGGCGGTTGTTGATCGTACCCTTTAAAACTAAAATCTTCCTATATAATAATTATATGAATGAATTATTTCAGATGCCGACGATTCTCCCTTTTGCTTAACACTTGGCAATCAACAACATAGTCATGTAACGATCAGATAGACACGGGTTTACGCACCGCAATGAAGGAGACTGGGATCGATACGGACATAATAGCTTCATAGCCTGTCGATGTACGGAAAAGAAGAAAAAGGATTGGAAATAAAGTGAACGGATGTTTTTCGGGAGCTTGGAGGATGTCAGTGACGACCCTGTAAAGATTGCCAAAAGTTTTTAAATCTGCAAGCGTTTATACTTAATTTTTTACGGGGGGGCCCTAAAAAATGAGCCCGGTCATCGCTGCCGGGCTCTCACTAACGAATATGGTAATCCTATTTTGTGTATTGCGGGATCAGGCCATTGGCCAGGTCCACCATCCTCTTGACGCCATCATCGGGCAGGTTTCCCTTTTTGAATTCAGCCAGAACATCCGGTAATTTATTGTCCATTTCCATGAGGAAATGCTCTTCGAATTCCTTGATCTTCCTCACCGGCACCTGACGCAGCAGGCCCTGGGTACCGAGATAGATGATCGCCACCTGACGCTCGACCGTGACCGGCGAATATTGAGGCTGCTTGAGGATCTCAACGTTGCGGGCGCCTTTGTCGATAATCAGCTTGGTCGCTGCATCCAGATCGCCGCCGAATTTGGAAAAGGCTTCCATTTCGCGGTAGAGCGCCTGGTCCAGTTTAAGGGTGCCCGCCACCTTTTTCATAGACTTGATCTGCGCATTCCCACCCACGCGGCTAACGGAGATCCCTACGTTGATCGCCGGCCGGATGCCTGAGTTGAACAAATTCCCTTCAAGGAAGATCTGGCCGTCGGTGATCGAGATCACATTTGTCGGGATATATGCGGAGACGTCGCCGGCCTGCGTCTCGATGATCGGCAATGCCGTCAGTGAACCGCCTCCCTTTACGAGATGGCGGATGGATTCTGGAAGATCGTTCATCTTCTTCGCCACACCATCGTCGGTAATGATCTTGGCCGCGCGCTCGAGCAAACGGCTATGAAGATAGAAGACGTCGCCGGGATAAGCTTCCCGGCCCGGAGGACGGCGCAACAGGAGCGACACTTCCCGATAGGCCACCGCCTGCTTGGAAAGGTCATCATAAATGATGAGTGCAGGACGGCCGCTGTCCCGGAAGAATTCCCCGATCGCCGCGCCGGCAAACGGAGCGTAGAACTGGAGCGGTGCCGGATCGGAGGCGGATGCCGCCACGATGACACTGTATTCCAGTGCGCCGTTGTCCGCAAGGGTCTTCATTACCCCCGCAACCGTCGATGCCTTTTGGCCAATAGCGACATAGATGCAATACACCGGATGGCCGGCCTTAAAAAACTCTTTCTGATTGATCATCGTGTCGATGGCGATCGCCGTCTTCCCCGTCTGCCGGTCTCCGATGATCAGCTCGCGCTGACCACGCCCAATGGGGATCATCGCGTCGATGGCCTTTATACCCGTCTGCAGCGGCTCTTTTACCGGCTCCCGGAAAATTACTCCCGGCGCCTTGCGCTCGAGGGGCATTTCATATTTCTTACCGGTGATGGGACCTTTCCCGTCGATGGGCTCACCGAGCGTATTGACTACCCGGCCAAGCATCCCTTCGCCGACATTGATCGATGCGATCTTCCCCGTACGGCGGACCTTGGCGCCTTCCTTGATTTCACCACTATCCCCCATCAATACCACGCCCACATTGTCCTCTTCCAGGTTGAGCGCGATAGCCCTGACGCCATTTTCAAATTCAACAAGCTCACCGCTGCCGACATTGCTCAGCCCATACACCCGGGCGATACCGTCACCCACCTGCAGCACGGTGCCGACTTCCTCCAGTTCGGTGGCCACGTTGGTATCGCTCAATTGCTGACGCAATATCGCTGAAATCTCATCCGGTTTAATGTCTGCCATAATTATATTCAGTTTGAAGTTATTTACCTTACCTTATCTTGTATATAAAGTCGTTATTCTGGAATTGTTGTTTGATCTTCTTGAGGTCGAAAGCAACACTGGCATCGATCAGTTCGTCACCGATCTCCAGCACAAAGCCGCCGATGAGCTCGGGGCGGACCGACATCTCCAGATCGATCTCCGCGACCTGCCTGTCCGTCTTAACCTTATGGAGGATTGCCTGTTTAATATCCTCACCCACCTGAACGGCCGTCGTGAACTTCACGGTCTGGATCCCCTTATATACCTTATACTGCTCCCCGAAAACCGCGGCGATCTCCGGCAGGTACGCCTCACGCTCCTTGCTCAACACCAGGGCATTGAAAGCCGTCGTCAGTGGAGCGATGCGGCCGGCAGTGATGGCCTCCAGGATATTCTTTTTCTTGTCGGCCGTTATGATCGGGCTCTGCAGCAGATTTACCAGGTCACGGCTCGACCGGAAGATAACCCGGAGGAACACCATATCCTTATAGATCGTTTCGAGCTGACCTCTTTCGACGGCCAGGTCGAGGATGGATTTGGCATAGCGGGCGGCAAGACGGGGGTTGGGTGCCATGTTTCGTCTAGTTCAGTTTAGCTTCGTTAGTCAATTGACGGATATAGCTTTCCTGCTGGCTCTTGTCGGCCAGCTCCCGGCGCAGGATCTTCTCCGCCACTTCCACGACGAGATTACCTACCTGGTTCTTTACTTCGGTGAGGGCTGCCATCTTCTGCTGCTCGATCGCGACCTGCGCATCTGCAATGACCTTCGCGGCTTCCTGCCTGGCCGTATCCTTCGCTTCATTGACGATCTTGTCCCGCGTATCCCTTGCTTCTTTCAGCAACTGCGCCCTTTCTTCGCGGGCTTTGGCCAGCAACGCCTCGTTTTCTCCTTTCAGCTGAGCCATCTCCGCCTTTACCTTTTCGGCGGTGGCCAGCGCGTCGGAAATCCCTTTCTCCCGCTCGTTCAGGGATTTGAGAATGGGCTTCCAGGCCGTAGCCCGAAGGATCAGGAACAGAATAAGGAACCCGATCAGATTCCAGATAAAAAGGCCTAAGTCCGGCGTGAGTAAATCCATACAACTATTTTTATAAAGCTCTTTTCATTAGATACTGCACCCTCGGCCCTGTGCGTCGGATGCAGTATGTTTTGTAACGTGCGCTGCGCCAGGCAGCAGGCCTTATGCCTACTTGCTGAACACGGCGAGCAGACCGGCAACGGCAGCCAGAAGGGCAACCCCTTCCACCAGCGCCGCAGCGAGGATCATGTTGGCACGAATGTCGTTCGCAGCTTCCGGCTGGCGGGCAATGCCTTCAACGGCGCCCTTACCTACCAGGCCGATGCCGATGCCCGCGCCGATGGCGGCGAAACCTGCACCGATAGCACCAAGGCCGGGTTGAGCTACATCCAACAAAATTGTCATCAACGTCATACTACTTGTTTTATAATGAAGAAAAAAATTTCGGTTAAACGACCAGTGCCTCTTGTGCGTGTTCGTGCCCATGCCCTTCTTCGTGACCGCCCTCGAACGCCAGGCCAACAAATACCGCCGTCAGGTTGACAAAGATGTATGCCTGGATAAAGGCAACCAACAGCTCGATCAGATAGATAAAGACCGCCAGCAGAATAAAGAACGGCGACGTGCCCCAGCCCAGCGCTGTGTTCATGGCGCCAAACACGAAGATCAGGATAATAAAACTCAGGATGATGATATGCCCTGAGATCATATTGGCAAAAAGACGGATAATAAGCGCGAAAGGTTTGGTAAAGATGCCCAGGATCTCCACCGGGATCATGATCGGCTTGACCCCCAGTGGCACCGGCGGGTTGATGATATGAAGCCAGTAATGCTTACCCGTGCTGAATAGGATCACCATAAAAGCCAGGATACCCAGGACGCCGGTGAATGCAATATTCCCGACGACATTGGCCGTCCCGGGTATCAGCCCGACAAGTGCGTTGATCAGGATAAAAAAGAAGACGGTCAGCAGGAAGGGCATGTATCTCTCATACCTGTCGCCAAGATTGACCTTGCCGACCTCATCGCGGATAAAGACCACGATCGGCTCGATGACGCCCTGCATGCCGGTCGGCGCCGTCTTTATACCCGTGCCCTCTTTGTATTTTTTTGCCACGCCGCCCATGATCCAGATCAGCAGGATCACGGAGATCAGCATTTGAACTACGTTCCGGCCCAGTGAAATGTCGTATACTTTGATGGAAGGATCGATGACGCCCCGGTCATCCACCGCCACTACCTTCCCGTTCCTGTAAACTTTCTCATCGAGGTGATTGGCAGCGATATATTCCTCATCCAACAGCCGGTACCCGGAATACGTAACCGCGCCATGCTTAAAACGTGAAGACATGAACGTCGACCAGCCGCGCTGCGGGCTATACAGGATCACCGGAAGGGGGATAGAGGCGACCCGGCCATGATACGTGAAGAAATGGAATTCGTGACCGTCGGCAACATGTTCCAGAATAAGACTGGAGGGGTCGACTTTGGCAGCACCCCGCTTTACCGTGTCCCCACCGGAAGCAGGCTTTTCCTGCGCCCAAGACATATTAAAAAAAAACATACTAACTATGCTGAAAGCCGCTACCAATAAAGATTTGGACCATCTGGATGCCATACTTCCCTCGAAATTTGCTGCAAAGATAGGGGGGGAGGCTCAGATTATGAAAACGAGATTAAAAAATGCGGGCCAAACGATGCCAGGATGGGGGCCAAACGACGTCAGGAAGCTTTCCGCGAGGCAGCATCCTTTTTACTGAACTGCATCTCATGCAATTTAGCATAAAATCCTCCTTTCCCCAACAACTGCTCATGCGTACCGATCTCCCGGATCTCCCCTTTATCCAGGACGATGATCTGGTCCGCTTTTCGGATGGTAGAAAGCCGATGGGCAATGACGATAGAGCTGCGACCGGAGATGAGCTTTTCTATCGCTTCCTGGATCAATTGCTCCGATTCGGTGTCGACCGAGGAGGTTGCTTCATCCAAGATCAGGATCGACGGATTGTAAAGGAGCGCCCGCACGAAGGAGAGCAGCTGCCGCTGACCCATCGAAAGCGAACTACCTCTTTCCATGACATTGTAGTGATACCCTCCCGGCAACCGCATTATAAAGTCATGCATGCCGATCAGCCGCGCCGCCTCGATGACCTTTTCCATCGGGATCTCCTCATTCCGGAGCGTAATATTGTCCGCGACCGAACCGGAAAACAAAAAGACATCCTGTAAGACTACCCCGATGCTCCGCCGCAAAGCAGCCAATTGATAGTCCTCGATCGGTACATCATCGACCCGGATCTGCCCCTCCTGAATCTGATAAAGCCGGTTGAGCAAACTGATAATCGATGTCTTCCCGCTGCCGGTATGACCGACGATCGCGATCGTCTGACCGGGCTGCATGGTGAAAGAGATATTCTTGAGTACATACCGGTTGTTGACATAAGCAAAATTCACCTTGTCGAACTCGACCTTGCCCATTACCCGGTCGGGATTATACGTTCCCGTATCCCTTGCCACGTCGGGATTGTCAAGGACCCTGAACACCCGCTCACTGGCTACCATCCCCATCTGCAGGACATTGAATTTATCGGCCATCACCCGCAGCGGCCGGAACAGGAGGTTGAGATAAAGATAGAAGGAGACGATCTCACCGGCCAAATTGCGGGCCTCTTGTTCCCGCAGCCCCATGGCCTTTGTAGCACCCCACCAAACCAACAACCCGGTACTGACGGCCAGAATGATCTCGACCACCGGGAAAAAGACGGAGTAAGCGAAGATGGCGTTGATATTGGCGTTGCGATGTTCGCGATTGATCTTGTCGAATTTCTTCGCTTCCCGCTTCTCGGCGGCAAAAGCTTGCACTACCTGGATCCCGGTAATATGCTCCTGCACAAAAGCATTCAACGCGGCCACCGCATTGCGCACCCGGATAAAAGACCGGTTGACGGATTCCGAAAAGAGCCAGGTGGCCAGGATCAGGAATGGGAATGGCGCCAGACAGACAAGGGTGAGTTTCCAATCGGACCAAAACATAAACACCAGCACCGAAAGAATGGACAACAGATCGGCAATAATCGGGATCAACCCATCGGAAAAGATATCGTTGATCGCCTCGATGTCATTGATCGTCCTGGTCGTCAGCGTCCCGATCGGGGTTTTGTCGAATTGGGACAGATTAAACCCCAATACCTTCTTATACACATCTACGCGGAGGTCCCGCACCACCGTTTGCCCCAGCCAGGCCGTAATAAACGAGAAATAGAACCGGGCAACCGTCTCCAGCAGCAGTAACCCGATCTGGAAGATCGTTATCCACACGACGGCCGTTACTATTCTTTCCTTGAGCCCCAAACCTGCCGCGGCCCCGTCCCGGATATCACGGTTGATCGTCAATTGAATTAGCCAGGGACGCAACGGGGAAAGTATAGCCAGCAGGAGCGCCAGGAACACGGACCAGTACAGCCGGCCTTTATATGGAGCTGCATAATGGAAAACCCTCCTTAACAAGCTGAAATTGAAAATCTTCTTCCTTTTTATCTCCTCGGCCATACGGAAGCACGAATGATTAAGGCTGCAATTTACAGCTTTTTCTACGCCCTTCGCTACCGGTCATCATCATGCCCGCCCTCCATGGCCCTGCGATAAGCCTTGATAAAAATAGCCCCGAGGTTCTTGTATGGCGGAATATAATCATCGAACTTCTCTTTCCCCGCCGGATCGTTCTGGAACCTGGCCTCGAGGTCCCGCCACATCGGTAGCCACTCGATGTCCTTACCCGCGATCAGCGCGTTGTTGATGGCTTGAAGGATGGGCTCGTTGACGGTTTTGGTGCCGACCTGCTTGGAGGAGATGATATGTGCGTCTTCGCTGCGTTTAAGAACTTCACTGAGGTTATTATAACCGCCACAGGAACCCAGTACGACGATCCGGGCAGTCGGGGCCATTTGGTCGATCGTGTATCTGACATGATAACTATGCCCGCGATGGATCACAATGGTTGGCCGGAGACCACGGTTCTCCAAATAAGCCGCCAACGCCGTCTGGGCCTTTGCATCCGGGTCATCATCCCCAAGAAGTGGCTTATTCGCGAAGATAAGAACCGGTTTCCCCCGGATAGAAGTGATCGTCGTCCATTTAGGGTTCTCGACAATCTTCCACTCCGGTTTGCCCTCCAGCCGCGCCGGCCCATGTCCTTTTGCCGGGCGGACATAATGTGGCCGGAATAAAGCCATAAAGTCTTCGTAGGAATTCTGGCCGTCCTTGTCCTTGTCCCCATAAAAGAAAACCTGCTCCACTACCCGCCCGCTGTCGTCAACCAGGGATTGATGATCTATCATATATACCGGGGGAATGCCCAGCTGCGCGGACAGATCGATCTTGTTGGCCGTATCTGCCGACTTGAAAAGGGTCTCGAGCAAATGATAAATAATGACCCCTTTCTTATTGCCATCCGCGACATTTTTCTCATAATTCCATTTTACCTCCCCCAGAATATACCGGGCAAGGGAGGGGCTCTTTTCAACGATGCTGCTGTAAGAATCCGCGACGTCAACGGCTTCCTCTTCGCCGGCGTTCTCAAGATGGATAACGAATGACTTCATCACCGTAACCGCATTTTGTTTGTCCATCGTGCCCAGAAAATGCTCGAGCTTGTTATAGGCCGCGGCCATCTTGATGAATTTCCGAAAATAATCCCCGTGAACCGCCATGAGCAGGCTGTCCCCGGACGGCTGTCGCATTCGTTGGAAGATGCGCTCATACACGCCGAGATAGCTGGACGTATAGATCTCATCCTCACTGAGGACGATCAGGTAATACATTTCCTCCGGCGTCAGCGGATCGAGGATCTTGAACCGGATAGCCGGATTCTCCACTGTGTGGAGGGCATTGATCTCATTGACGAAAACCTGCTTGCTCTTCTTCTCCAGCATGACGGTCAGCGCATTCATTTCGATAGGGGTATCACGGAGGGGCGGCAGGACGCGCGCTGCATAATCCAGCCGGGTCTTGACCAAAAGCCGAAAATAATTGAGGTCATCATCCTTTACCTTATCAATATCGTCGGTGCTGAGCTTGCCGTTAACCAGCTGATCCAGAAATGGAATATAGATTTGACCGCTGCGGCTGTTCGCAAGCACGGCAACCATATGAATAAGTGAATCCTTGCTGTTGCGGATCCGCCACGCAAGCTCATCCCCCGCCGCGGCGTAATTATAAAGCTGCCCGAGATCGTAATGCCCGGCGACAACGATGAGGCTGTCTTCAAAAGGCAAGTTCCGGTGACGCGCTAAATAACTGAAGATCAGCCCGGGATGCATTTCGCAATACCGGCGGGTCAATAGGAGCCGGGACGACGCGACCCCTGAATTGGGACTGGGGTAAAGGAAGCAATCCACCAGGATATTTCCGACCGCATAAGGATGAGCCGCAACCACCGGTTCGATACTGAGCGATTCTTCATCGAGCCGCATGGCCTCCCTGAAAGCCGCAACAAGGTCCGGGGCCATCGAAGCGGGGATCTGCCTGCTTTGATAGCCCTTTTCGAATCCCGTCAGCATACTCTCGAGCCCCCGGAGATACTTTTTCTTCCCATTGGAGTTCAGGGCGGAATCGAATTCGATCTGCTGCTGCAACTCATCCACCTGACGGCATAGCGCGTCGGTGATCTGCAGATTAATAGCGTCGTCACCGGTCAGCCGGATCACACTGTCGCTCTTGCCGTTACCTAGCACGATCAGCCGTTGCTGCTCCTGGTCTACCTTGTCATGCCAGATCATCCGGTCCTGCGCCGGCTTAAACGGGTAGGAATTGGGCTGGGCTATGCACCGGGCGGAAAGCCCCAAAAATAGCAAAGCGACAAAAGACCGTAAAATTGGACCCATAAGATATCCCCCACGAAATCAATCAAATTTACGACCAATCCTCAAAGTGATCACGAAAAATTCGAAGCGGAGCCATCCTGAGAACAAATCAATATTATTTATGTATTATCAAATTGTAAACAGGTTCGCGAAAAAATTCCCCGATTCTTTATTTCCAGTAGGTTTGCGTAAATTTTTGTTAATGGAATCAAAAAGGATGAAGATACTGATTGCTGACGATGAACCCGATATCCTTGAAATCATCCAATATAACCTGACGAAAGAGGGGTATGAGGTGAGCACCGCTAAGGATGGGGATGAAGCGATTGGGAAAGCCAAGACCGTCAGACCCGATCTGATCATCCTGGATATCATGATGCCTAAAAAGAACGGGGTGGAAGTTTGCGAAATATTGCGGTCCCAACCTACCTTTAAGGAAACCCTGATCCTATTTCTGACAGCCCTCAGTGATGAAGGATCACACGTCCGCGGGCTGGAAACAGGCGCCGACGACTACGTCACCAAACCCATCAGCCCTAAAGTACTGATCAGCCGGGTTAACGCCCTTTTTCGCAGGGTCAGTAAGGAACCGGAAGACAAGGTGCTGAAAGTCGAGAACCTGAGCATCGATCCGGCAAAATTCGAGGTGATGGTTGACGGCAGGGACATTACGCTGGCCAAAAAGGAATTCGAACTGTTATACCTGCTGGCCTCCCGCCCGGGAAGGGTCTTCCTCCGCAACGAGATCCTCAACCAGGTCTGGGGTAATGAAGTGATCGTAGGGGACAGGACCATCGATGTTCATATCCGGAAGATCCGCCAAAAGCTTGGACTGGATTGCATAACCACGGTGAAAGGAGTAGGCTATAAATTCAATCTGTAACTTTGTGGAACCATGCCTTCCACCAAAAATCTATCTCCCAAACAATTATCCGCTCTCACCGCCTTCCTGCTGGCCTTGCCGATCTCCGCCGGCATCTATGTGCTGACGACGAATACGATCGTGGGCGGAGCGTCGCTGCTCATCATCTTCGGCGGTAGTTATGGGCTGATCCTGTTCACCCTGGAAAAATTCATCTACCGGAAGATCAAGTTGATTTACAAGCTGATACATCAAACCAAGGCCACGAAGAAGGAAGAAGTCTATTTCAAATATATCCTGCCCCAAAAAAGCATCGATGAGGTCAGGGAAGACGTGGAAAAATGGGGCGAGAAGCGGAACGAGGAAATAGAAATGTTGAAAAAGAACGAAGCTTACCGCAAAGAATTCCTGCAAAACCTGGCGCACGAATTCAAAACGCCGATCTTCGCCATCCAGGGCTATGTCGATACCCTGCTCAATGGCGCAATGGATGATACATTCATCCGGAAGAAATTCCTCGAGAATACCGCAAAGAACGTGGAGCGACTGGTCAACCTGATGAACGACCTGGACGAGATCTCTACACTGGAAAGAGGAGAACAGCTGCTTTACAAGCAGAATTTCATCATCCAGGACCTCATCCGGGAGATCTTCGAATCCCTCTCGATCAAAACACACAACAAGAATATCCGGACCGCTATCAAAAAAGGCTGTGAATCCCCGATCACCGTGTTTGCCGATAAGGAAAAGATCCGGATGGTGCTGATCAACCTGGTGGAGAATGCCACCAAATACGGCAAGACCAGCGGGAGTATCGTCGCCAGCATTTATAAGATCGACGAAAGGAACGTTTTGATCGAGATCAGCGACGACGGGATCGGGATCGAAGAAGAACACCTGCTGAGGATTTTCGAACGGTTCTATCGCACCGACGCCGCGCGAAGCCGGGATAAGGGCGGTACGGGGCTCGGACTCGCCATTTGCAAGCATATTATCGAAGCCCACGGCCAGTCGGTCCATGTCCGAAGCCGCCCGGATGTGGGAACGACGATAGGATTCACCCTGGAATCCCGCCGGGATTGACCACCACCCGGATACTGCGCCGGGATTGACAAAAACGCAGTATTTTTGCATTTTATGACCACCACCACGCAAGTCTTCGATTATGGCAAATGGATCGCACAGCTGCCCGAGCTGAGCAAAAAATACCAATCCGCCACTCCCTACCCCCATATCGTGCTGGAGAATTTCCTCGACCCCGAAGTGCTGAAGGATTGTATCACCGAGTTCAACCGGCTGAACGAAACCGATGGCTGGATCAACTATAAACATTACAACGAGGACAAACGCGGATTGAACAAGATCGACCTGCTGCCCGAAACGATCAAGTCGACGATCAATGAGCTAAACTCGCCGGCCTTCCTGGAATGGCTCAGCACCCTCACCGGGATCGGCAACCTGCAAAAAGATGATGGGTTGGAAGGCGGCGGTATCCACCAGTCCACCCGCGGCGGCTTCCTGAATATCCATGCCGACTTCACCGTCCATCCCCACCATCGCAACTGGCAGCGGCGGGTCAACGTCCTCGTCTATCTGAACGAAGACTGGAAAGAGGATTGGGGCGGCAAACTCGAACTATGGGACCGGAATATGAAGGCCTGCGAAGCAAGTGTTCTACCGGTATTTAATCGCTGCGTGATCTTCAATACCGATGCCGACTCCTACCACGGCCACCCGCTTCCGATGACCTGCCCTGAAGGCAAGTTCCGCCGGTCTATCGCGCTATATTATTACACCGTGGAAGACAACCCCTATCGCCGCGCCACCTATTATCAGGCAAGACCGGGGGACGGCAGCAACAAATTGCTGGTTAAATTCGACAACGCCCTGCTGTCCGCCTATACCGCGATCAAGGGAAAGCTCGGCGCCAACGACAAATTGGTAAGCCGGATGTTGCGCTTCTTCTCCGGGAAGAAGAAATGATCGTCTATTGCCACAGTTTCCGACATCGCTCATATCAATAATTGCCGGTTAATTTCTCACCGTGAAATAATGATAAAAGACTACTTTAGTTTTTTAAACCATTAAACCATGTATGGGGAATTCAGGGTAAAGCTTACAAGCTTTGACCAGGCGACAGTTACCAAAATTTTTACCGATGCCTATCAAAACAAACTTCCGGGAGCCTACGCCAGAAGCGCCTATAAGAATGGAAATTCGGTTAGTGAAGGCGAATTCTGCGCCGGTTACCACACCAATGACAGTCTTTTCCTGGTATATATGATGGAGTCGGACAGATTAAAAGTTTATGTGGAGACGGTCAACAAAAAGGATTTAGGCTTGATGAAAGCCACCATCAACCGGTATTTTGAACAGGTTACCGATCTTTTTAAAAAGCATCGATTGGCATGGTCAAAGCCCGAGGCAACCATCACGCTGGAGGAATGCCCGGTTTACGGCTTTGTCAAGACAAAAAAAGATAGGTTCAAAGACATATGGGAGATTCAAAAGGAAAAACTTTTTATATTATCGGGGTCTTATTATCGGCCAATAAGAAAGCTTTTACGTTTAATTTTTAAGGTATGTCATCTACATCCACTCAAAATACGGAAGCCCTGTTTGTAGATCAATTGACCAGTAAGTTAACTGAAAATAAAAGTCTCGAAGTAGAACAGGAATCAAGAGATAATGGCGCCGATATTGTCGTCAAGGATTCTCATAGCGGGAAGCGAATTTTTATTGAATTCAAAGATGCCGGACAATATGGGGAACTTCCCATTTCCAGCATTCTTTCGATTAACGACCAAGTTAAACGCATTGCAACCACGGATACGTTTATTTTGATAACTTTCTCTACTATCTCTAACTTTCTGAGTAAGAAATTGAAGGAGCTTAATGTAACAGCATTCAGCAAGCCTTCAGTCGACGATGTCTTAAATAAGGTGCAGGTGGCGCTCTCGGCTTAAAGTTTCGTTAGTCTAATGGCTTACTCCGAACGCAAACTTTTTACCGGGTTGGCCCTGGCCGCCCGAATCGCCTGGAAGCTGACCGTGAGCAACGCGATCATAACGGCCGAAAAACCTGCCACCACAAATATCCACCAGCTGATCGGTGTTCTATAAGCAAAATCCTGCAGCCAGCGATACATGATCAACCAGGCCAGGGGGGAAGCGACCACGATGGCGATCAATACCAACCCTAAAAAGTCCTTCGATAACAGGGTAACGATGCCAGGTACATTTGCTCCGAGTACTTTGCGGACGCCGATCTCGCGGGTACGCTGCCCTGCGGTGAAGATGGCCAGGCCCAACAGCCCCAGACAGGAAATGAAGATGGCTAAGAAGGCGAAGTAATTGGCCAGTTTGCTGACCAGCTGTTCGCTCCGGTATGCCTTGTTGTATTCGACATCCGAAAACTGGTAGGTGAACGGAAAGGCAGGGTTCAGCTCCTTACATAGTTGCTCCAGACCGGCCAGTCCTTCTTTGTCTCTGCCTGGCCTCAGCCGCACCAGGAGCGTGCCCGATTGACGATCCTCGTTGATGCGGATGATCAGCGGTTCGACAGTCTGGTGCAGGGAAGCAAAGTGGAAATCTTGCAGCACACCGATTATCTTTCCCTGGTGATCGCCCCACCAGACAGGCTTCCCGATAGGGTCGGTATAGCCCATCTTTTTCACGGCCGCTTCGTTCACGATAAAGCCTGCGGAATCGGTTGGAAAGTCGCGGGAAAAGTCGCGCCCCTGAACCAGCTTTAGCTTCATGGTCTTTACAAAATCGTAGCCTACATCCGATTGAACGAATGAGGTTACGAGATTCGGGGCTTCCCCTGTCCACCGGATACTGCCGGTATGGGTATAGAGCGCGGTCGGGGGCTGCCGGATCTTCGAGACCTGTTGAATTGCCGGCATACTCTCGGCTTCCTGTTTGAACAGCTCATATTTATTGGCCAGCTCCCCTTCCAGCGGCATATAGAGCAGGTTATCCCGGTCGAAACCCATATTAGCCCGTTGGATGTAATCCATCTGACGGTACATGACGATCATCCCTACAAGGAAAATAATAGAAAGTCCGAATTGAAAGACCACAAGCGCCTTCCGGAAGAATGCCGCACCGCCGCTGAATCGCAGCGAGCCTTTCAGCACCCGGATGGGATTCAGGGAGGAAAGGAAGATGGCGGGGTAGCTGCCGGATAGAAACCCTGCCAATAAAAATAAACCCAGCATCGCGGTCCAGAAAAGCGGCTGCCGGACCGGCAGGGAGAGCTGTTTACCCGTAAGGTCATTAAAGGCGGGTAGAAGGAGTGTGGTCAGCAGGATGGCGAGCAGAATAGAAAAAAAGGTGAGTAACAAGGCTTCGCCCATGAATTGCACCATTAACACCGGCCGGGCAGCCCCGATCACTTTCCGTACCCCCACTTCTTTTGCGCGTTTGGTAGACCGGGCGGTGGCCAGGTTCATAAAATTGATACAGGCGATCAGCAGAATGAAGACGGCGACGAGGCTGAACAAACGGACATATTCAACGCGTCCGCCATCAATCTGGCCATTTTTAAAGGTCGAATGAAGATATTTTTCCGGGTAGGGAATCAAATCCAGTTCAACCCGGAACCCTTTGCTGTTTTGTTGGTACCTATAGATGAAATTTTTTATCTCCGCTTTTACTTTTGCCAGATTGGCGTCCGGGTGCAGCTGAATAAAGGTGGGCGCATCAGTGTTGCCCCAGTTATGGATCCAGTCGTCGTTCTCTTTTTCAAAGGCAATCCAGCTTCGGAGGAAGTCGAATTGCTGGGAAGAGTTGGCGGGCAGATCCTCAAACACGGCCGATACCCGAAAATTGTCGCTGTTTTCATACCGGATCGTTTTCCCCATCGCCGATTCGGGACTGCCAAAGAATAGGTCGGCCATTTTTCGCGAAATGGCGACGCCTTCCGGCATATTCAACGCCGTCTGCGCTGTTCCCTGGATCAGCGGATAGCTGAACATGGTAAAGAAATCGGCGCCGGCAAATGAGCCGCTCATCTTGATGATCTTTTTCCCCGCTTCAAACGTATTGGTAGTGTTCCATTCGAGGCTGCTGGCATATTGCACTTCGGGGATCTGTCTCTTCAGTTCGCCGGCCAACAAGCCCTGGGTGGGGAAGTTGCCCTCTACTTTACCATCGAAATAGTTGCGTTCGTATACCTGGTAGAGCTGCGGCCCGTTGGCATGGAAGCCGTCGACACTGCGTTCATCCTGTACCCATAGCATGATCAAAAGGCTGCAGGTCATACCCAGGGCGAGACCCAGGATATTGATAGCCGAAAAAGCTTTGTTGCGGGTCATGTTGCGCCAGGCAACAAGAAAATAATTCCTGATCATAGCGGGAATGTTTATGAGTTGTACTTAGTGCCCGATCACTCCGTCCTTAGGCTTTTCATCGGACTCGTTCTGGCTGCCATGATCGTCTGCCAGCATACCGTCAATAACGTCACCATGAATACCGCCGCTCCGGCCACGCCAAAGGTCCACCACGGGATGTCCGTCCGATAGGCGAAACTCTCCAGCCACTTATGCATGGCCCACCAACCCAGGGGCGCCCCGATAAGGAAGGCAAGCCCTACCAGTCCGAAGAATTTCTTTGATAGCAGGCCAAACAGCGAACCTACGCTCGCCCCCAACACTTTGCGGATCCCAATCTCGCGTATCCGCTGCTCTGCGGTAAATAGGGACAATCCCAGCAGCCCCAGGCAGGAGATGAAGATAGCCAATACGGCGAAGATGACCGACAGTTGTCCGGTGATCCCCTCGCTCTTATATAAACCGGCATATTCCGCATCGGAGAATTTATAGTCAAAGGGGAAGGCGGGATTCAACTGCTTGCACAGCTTCCCGAGGCCTGCCAGCGCTTCCGTCGTCTGCCCGGGCTGCGTCCGTACCAGGATCGTACTGAACCATGCATCCCGGCCCGGCTCCAGCGTCAGGGGCATGATCTTGTCATGCAGGCTCTGGAAATGGAAGTCCGCTACGACCCCAACAATATGCTGTTTATAATTCCCGCTATAAATGAGTTTCCCGATGGGATCTTTGTAATGCATGAGCGCGATCGCCGTTTCATTGACGATTACGCCGCTGCTGTCGGTTGGATAGGCCGCGAGGTCAAAATCCCGGCCTGCCACCAGCCTGATCTTCATCGTCTGCAGGTATCCCGTACCAATGGCCTCATGTATAAACCGATCATGCTCATTGGGGTCCTTTCCGTCCCAGCTCAGGGACAAGATGCCATCGTTCATGACCGTCGGCTCGGTCGACAGTGTACTAATGTTTTGTACACCCGGTAAATGTGCGGCTTCGGTCCGGAAAACATTCAGCTTCCCGCCGAGATCACCGTTGACGGGGATATAGAGCAGGTTCTCGCGGTCATACCCCAGCCGGGCCTCCTTCATATACCGGATCTGCCGGCTGATCAGGATCGTAGAAAGTATCAGCACTACGGAAAGTACGAATTGAAAAACCACCAATCCCTGGCGGAATACAGCGTCACCGCGTGAACCGGAAGGCAACGCCGCCTTGAGGACCCGGATGGGGTTAAAGCCGGATAGGTAAAACGCCGGATAGCTGCCCGACAATAAGCCGGTAAGCAGCGTGATCCCGGCAAGACTTAACCAGAAGTCCGGCCGCCCAAAAGGCAGTAAGATGTCCTTGCCCGTCAGCTGGTTGAAGGCTGGTAACGTGATCTGCACGATCATTAGCGCCAGCAGCACCGACAAGACTGCCATAAAGATCGCCTCCCCGATGAACTGGCGGATCAGCAGGCTACGCGCCGCACCCATGACCTTGCGAACCCCAATCTCTTTCGCCCGCCTTAATGAGCGAGCCGTCGTCAGGTTCATGAAATTGATGCAGGCGATCGAGAGGATGAATAAGGCTACGAGGCTGAATAGCCGCACATATTCGATACGACCAGCCGTAGGGACGCCGTCCTGGAATTCCGAGCGAAGGTAGGAATCGCTGAAGCGTTGCAGCCCCAGTTCAATCCGGATATCCTTGACCTCCGTCTCGAATTTAGATGGGATATTTTTTATCTTGGCCTCCACGGCCGTGATGTTGGAGCCGGGTCGAAGCAGGATGCAAGTCCGCGGGTCGACCGAGCCCCAATCTGTGGCCCATCCGTTGCCATCTTCGATATACCCTGACCAGGACATGATATAGTTGGCCTGTACACTTACCTTCGGGGAAAGGTCTTCGAACACCGCTTTCACCATGAAGTCCTTCTTGTTCTCGTACCGGATGGCCTTCCCGATAGCGGCCGCAGGACTGCCGAAAAACGCGATAGCCATTTTGCGCGAGATGGCCAGTCCGTCAGGGGAATTCAATGCGTCCTTTGCGCTGCCTTCCAGTAAGGGATAACTGAACATGGTAAAATAATCCGCGCCCGCCGCAAAGCCGTCCTCTTTCAATATCTTGTTGCCTGCAGCAAAGGTATTCACACGGGACCAGGACATTGGGGTCGCCGCCTGTACCTCCGGGAACTCTTTCTTTAGCTCTTCCGCCAACGGCCCCTGCGTCCAATACCAGGTCTGCAGCTTTCCGCCCATATAGTTCCGCTCAAACACGTAGTATAACCGGTCACCGTTCCGGTGAAAGGCATCCACACTTTTCTCATCCTGTACCCATAGCATGATCGACAGGCTGCAGGCCAGCCCAAGGGCGAGACCCAGGATATTGATCGTCGAAAAAGTCCGGTTGCGGATCAAGTTGCGCCAGGCGATGAGAAAATAGTTTTTGACCATACGAAGGAGTTGTTACCCTCTTACGGTGCTAAAAAGATGCCATGCTTGGATTAAGGTAATAATCAATAGCTTATGGGATTGCTACCGGCGGCAACTGTCCGGTTTCAACACAGTCGATGTGCATTATTAACCTTTCAGGCCATATTTATTCCCGTCCTCATCGAGGAAGGAGGCGAACTTGCCCCAACCCAGATTCATCAGCTCTTTTTCGAATCTGACGCCTTTCTGTTTCAGTCCGGCGCAGAAGCCATCGATATCGTCGCACATAAAGACAATGGAAGGTTTGAGCTCTGCAAAATCCGGCATAAGCCCTTTAGGATACAGGACCAGCGCGCTTTCCGCGCCGGGCGGCGCAACCTCGAGCCAGAAATTGCCGTTGCCCATATCCTTTCTGTCCTTCTCAACAAACCCAACCTTCTCTGTCCAGAATTTTAACGCCTTCCCCTGGTCTTCCACGTAAACGCCGACCGTTCCGATTTTGGTGATCATGATGATAAATTTTGGAAACACAAAAATACCCCGCGCTTCACGGATTGTCTTGCAAAAAAACGACATCCGGCCGACCGACTTCCGGTCCCCCCGGCCGCTCGCCCGCCATCTTCTCCTTCCACCTCCGCATCAGCGCCTTGAACCCGGCCGGAGTGTATCCGAACATCTCCCGGAAATTATGGCTGAAGTGAGCCTGATCGGCATATCCGGTCTCATACGTCAGGCTGGCCAATGAAATTTCTGGGTCCCCCTCAATGAGTCGTTTCGCATGATTGAAGCGAAGGATGCGGGCAAACAGCTTGGCGGACATCCCGATCTCGCTGATGAAAAGGCGCTCCAACCTGCGGGGATTAATACCGAATTCTGCTGCCAGCCTGGAAATTTTCACAATGCCCTTTTCCGACCGGATCTTTCTTGCAATGGCCGGAACAGACGTCTCCTTTTTTGACTTCTCTCCTAACCGGCTGCAAAACCAGTCGCCAAGGATCTCCAAATGCTTCGTTACTTCCCCTGTGTCCGGTTGTCCGGGCAGCTGGGGACATCCCCCCAATGCTTCCTCTGCCGGTAAAATGGCATTGATCAGTTCGGTCATCTTCCGTTTCGAAAAAGCAGCGAATCCCCAGGGATGAAAACGGACGGCGATAAACCCCGTCAGCCCATCGGAATATAAAAGGAGCTCTTGCTTAAACGGCCCGATTACAAATTCCTTCGGAAGCTCGCTGCGCGCACCTTCGATCCGGCGATAATAAGGTTCGCCGTACGAGAAGATCAACTCGATCTGGGTGTCCGCCCACAGATGCTCGTGGGAGTGAAAGCTGTCGCGATAGTCATGCTCCAGCGCCCAAAAACATTGGATGTGATCTTTCAGCTGAGTCGGCGGCGGATACTCGCGGTAGAACATGCGGATCTATTTTTGAGATTGGGGCGTCGCCGGGGCAGGCGGAGCCGGAACATCTCTTATCAAAAAGACAAAACCGTTCTTCCGGTACAGCTCTCTCAGATCGGGGTATTTCGCGGGATCCTCCCAGTTCTGCACCCGATCCACTTTGGTGACAAAATAGACCGGCTTGTCAATCGGACCGGTCAGCAGCCATTCCTGATCATAGGATTTCAGATTGGTCGGTCGCTCTTTTTTGGTGTAGAAAAGATCCCCATAACTCTTGAACCCCAGGGTATGCACATAACAGTCCTCACCCTGGCGGGCGATAAAAAAGTCGATGTCCGCCCCCTGACTATACCGCTCCACCTTGGGGACAATGATGGCGGAGGCAAAGAAGACAACGATCGCAGTCCCTGCAAACAGAAAGTAGGCCGCCCGCGAATATGCCCGCCGCGACAGGCTGCGGATACCCAGGATCAACGCTACGACCATCAGGACACCGATCAATCCCTCCAATCCCGACCAGTGCACATCGGCTTCCATATTACCCCGGGCAAATGTGTCCTCCACATATGGAGCCAGCCGCTTTACGTTCAGCCCGATGATCGCCACGCCCAGGATGAGCAGCGAGATGAGCCCGCCCAGGATCGCCAGCAAAACGCCCACATATTTCTTATACATGAGCTCTCCCCGATCCCATTTATATATGGAGTAAGCGGCCAGAAAGGTGACCGGGAACCAGGCCATCGAAGAATAGTGAATGATCCGGGACTGAACGATCGTAAACAACACCGTTACGACCCAGAACAATATGACCATCCAAACCTTGAAATCCTTATCATACCTGCTGTCGTACCGTGCCTTGAAAAAGGAAGGGATGGCAAGCAGTGATGCGGGAAAGCAGCCGATCAGCAGAACAATATAGTGATAGCCGAAGAATCCTTTCTGGTCGGCATCGTGGGTGGTGAAAAGCCGCCACTGATATTTCAGGAATTCATTGATGAACCAGGGGCCGCGCCTGATCGTCTCATAGCCATACCAGGTAGCCGTCACCAGGAAGGCCACCAGCAGGAACAGGAGCGCATTCCACCAGCTGAAATAAAACCGGAACCGGTTATAGATCAGGTACACTCCAATCGCCAGCAGAAAAACCATGAGCGCAACCTGGCCCTTGGTCAGGACCGCGAGCCCCATGAAAATACCGGACAATACTACATAATAGATCTGCGGCTTATCGATCCCCGGCTTATCATAGCCGTTCCGCTTCCAATGATAAAGAATGAAGAAATAGAGCGAAAGGAACGTGAACAGGTTAAACCAGGGGTCGATGATCCCGGACTTAAAATACATGTTGGGGAAAAGCGATCCGGCGAAGGCCAGGGCCCAGAGCAGGCCCAGTTTGCGATCATAGATCCGCGAACCGCATAGAAAGATAGTGACAAGCGTGATGATGCCGCAGATCGCATTGGGAAACCGGGCAGCGAATTCATTGACCCCAAAGACCTTCATCGCCGTGCTTTGCATCCAGAAGAACATCGGCGGCTTTTCCCAGAACGGTTTGAAATCGACATACACGCGCGTGTAGTCATCCATTTTGATCATTTCGCGCGAACATTCTGCAAAATTTATCTCGTCCCAGTCGAAAAGATGAACCCGGCCCAGGAACGGAATGAACAACAGAGCCGCCAGAATGGTGATCAGCAGGATAGTGGTAGTCTTATTGAGCTGCATTAGCGGAGCGGTTTATACATGTCTCTCTTTAATAATCCCCATTTGCAAAGCCGATGGACGACGCTGACCTTTAGAACGCCCAGCCCGTAGGTGACGCTGCGGCTGAAATTGATGCTGGATGCCTCTTCAAAATACCGGGTTGGACAGGTGATCTCAGCGATCTCATACCCCAGATAAATGATCTGCGACAGCATTTGATTGTCAAAAACAAAATCTTCGGAATTGATATGATAGTCGATCCGCTGGAGGATCTCGCGGGAGAAGGCCCGATAACCGGTGTGATATTCGGCCAGCTTTTGCCGGAGCATCACATTCTCAAAAAAAGTAAGCGCCCGGTTGAAGACATACTTATATAAAGGCATCCCGCCATGCAGCGCCCCTTTGCCAAGGGTCCGCGAACCCAACACCACCTGGTAGACATCATTGGCGATCAGCCAGGCCATCGAGGGGATCAGTTTGGGAGTATATTGATAGTCCGGATGGAGCATAATGACGATATCCGCGCCGAGATCAAGGGCTTTATCATAACAGGTCTTCTGATTGCCGCCATATCCCCGGTTCCTATCGTGTTTGATCACATGCCTGATCCCCAGCTCGCGGGCAACGGCTACCGTCCGATCGCTGCTGTTATCATCCACCAGCACTACCTCATCTACGATGTCAAACGGGATTTCCGCATAAGTCTTATGCAGGGTAAGCTCTGCATTATATGCCGGAAGAACAATCACGAGTTTTTTACCTACAATCATGGAATATCCAAATATGTGATTTCGCAACCTTCGCTTCGCTCGGTTTGACCGAAAATGGACGGCAAACGTACATTAATCGGCGCAATTCCTAAAATTTGGCCGCTGTAGCCGCGCGGCGAGCATGGATTTTGGTCAAAAAAAGCATGTGTATAAGCATGGCCGTCACCACCCCAATTAACGACCCTACCAACACGTCCCCCAGAAAATGCTGGCCCAGGTAAATGCGGGAATAGCCAACGGCCACCGCCACCAGCAGGTAAATAATATTGCCTTTTTTATTGCCGTCAAAGATGGCCAGCAGCGTAGCCAAGGCAAAAACCGATGTGGTATGGCCCGAAGGAAAACTGGCAAATCCGAGATGTGTCACCCCGTCGATAAAATTAGAATATTGACCCGCGGAAAAATATTGTTTGGGCCGGGGCATAGAGAAGACATTCTTCAGGACCTGCGCCACCAGGGCAGAGATGATAAAGGCGGCAATGAGCTGGAAGGCCTGGGACCACCGTCGCAATACCAGGAATATCAGGCAAATAATCCCGGCGAACAGGCCGTCGCCGAGGAAGGTCACATAAATAAAGAAGGTATCCAGCGCTTTCCGGTGATAAGGGTTCAGTTCAATGAAGCTGGTCGCCTTTCCCACTGCCAGCAGATAGACCAGTCCAACCAGGAAAAAGAAGAGATAGCAATAAAAAAAGTTACGGTTACCGGCCAGTATGGCCTTCAGGCTCTTCATCCGGCAAATGTAGCAAATCCATGACAATCGCAGTCGGCCTCAGAGACCCGCCACCAATTCCTCCGCCAATCCGAAAGATAATGTCATACCCGCCCCGCCGACTCCATTAATTATGTACACGTACGGCTCAGGAGAAAAAAACAGATCCGCCTCCCCATCCGTGAGCTTGGCATAAACCCCATTCCATGTCTCAATCACACTCCAATCCCGGAAACACGCAAATTTCCGCAGGTAGTCGAGGATCTTCCGGTTGATCATTTCCTTGTCAAAAGGATCATGCGTAAGCCCATACTCATGCGAGTCCCCGACAGTCAATTCGCCTCTGCCATTCTGGGCGACCATAACATGGATGCCCCATTGCAGGTAGTCCGCCATCTCGTCCGAATATCGCTGACGCAACCCCGTAAGCGAAGGGGCGGTCTTGAAACTATTATAATGTATCAGCGACAAACCGCCGCACAACGCCGGACCGATACGCCAGTCCTCCGGCTGCGTGACGAACCGCATCATCTGCAATTTGCATTTGGTGACCGGCTGCTGTGCAAAATGCTCGGGATAAAGGGTCTCGAAATCCGCCCCGTTACAGATAAAGATGAGATCGGCCTCATATTCTTCGTCGTTCCCGATATAGACGATCTGATCGGAGATATAGGAGACGCATTTGCCCCAAATGAATTCCACATTCAATTGTTCGCTTAGCCAGCCCGGCAGCGTGGATATGGCTTCACGCGGGTCGACGATCACCTCATCGTGACTGTGGAGGCCACCCAGAAGCCCATCGGTGACCACCGCGCCGGATGCCCTTGTTACGGAGCAGGGATCCATAAGGCTGACCGGCCGGCCCTCCTTCCGGAAAACGTCATGCAGCTCCTGCAACACCTGCCACTCGTCCGGATGATAGGCAAGATGGAGGCTGCCTGCCGTCTCATGCCAAAACCCGGCCCGGGGAGCGATCTCTTTCCAGATATCCCTGCTTCGGATCGCGCGGTCATACATCTTTCCCGCCGGCTGGCCGATCGGCCAGATCATCCCGAAGTTGCGAATGGAAGCGCCGACGGCCTTATCCGATCTTTCGAATACCCTTACTGAAAATCCCTGAAGCGCCAATGCCCTTGCAGTAGCCAGCCCAACGACGCCGGCGCCGATAACGATAGCGGATCGCGATTGCATAGTTCGTCTATTGATCGTTCATCTATTGATCAGCCGCCTGCGGCGACTGTTGTTTCCGGTAGATCCTGATAAAAAGGATGGCGCTCCACAGTACGAATACGATACCGGCAGCAGCCGCAACATAGAACATCCCTGTAAAAAAGTCTACCCAGGTATATTTTATCCTGACAAATTCCTTGACCAGCAATACAGCTACCGTTCCCAGGTAACCGAAGGCATCGGCGATATAGATCAGGAAACCGACATTCCCGGGTATCTTATACGCTGCGAGCATCCGCTCGAAATAGAAACAATTGTAGGGCACATAGCCGAGATATAGGCCGGCGGAAGCTGTAATGATCCAGGCCACGGATGAGATCAGGTGAAAGTGAAAGGCGACCGTGGCCCCCGCCGCCAAGGCAAAGCCGCCAATAATAATTACGTTGTTGAGCAAGAAGGCCCGGTAATTATTCCTGATCACAAAAAAGCCGCCGATGACCGCCAGGACGATCAGCGAAACGATAGTACTGGTTGCGGCAAAGACATTGGCGTTGTTCTTATACCCGGTCTCGCTCCAGATCTCGTTGGCAAAATCTTCGGTGAAATCCCGAAGCACGGTCAGCATGGCATAGGAAATAATGATGGGGATCAGGGCCAGGCCAAATATCTTTAGAAAGGCACGCCGCTGGTCCTTTCCCATTGGCAGCCTGATCGTTCGCATCGCGATATCCTGAGCCGTGGGCGGCGGCGTCTGGTTGAGCAGCCAGGTCCCCAGGAGCAGCGGACCGATGAAAACGGCGCCTGCTACGAACGGCATCCAGAACTCGCTGATGCCCGCAAACAAAAGCATGCTCTTGCCCACCGTCTTGGCCAGCCCGGAGGCAAAAATGAAGCTGGTGGACAGTACCGCACCCATGAGCTCGGTTGTCCGCCGGCCCTCAAGGAAACCGAATACCAATCCCCAGACCATCCCCAGCGGCAAACCGTTGATGAACATAAAGACAAAATTATACGGAGGGGGGACCAGCCCGAATAAAAGCAGGGAGACCCAGGCCGTGAGCACGAGCTTGACGATAAATCCGGCTCGCCTGGCAGGATCCATACCGGCGATAAACCGGATGCCGTAGAATTTGCTGCACATATAGCCGAGGGTTTGGGCAATGACCAGCACAGACTTGTAACTGACCCGCCCCAACGCGAACCCGTCAAAAGAGGCCGCCGTATAAGGTTTTCGGAATCCATACATACAGGCATAGACCGTAAAGGAGGTGAGAGAAACATACACGATGAACACCCATCCCGGGCAACGCTGGAGCCATGCCTTCAGTGCCTTACCGGCGGTCGTGTCGGCGGAAATGGGAGCGGGATTTTGCATGCAATCGGTTTATGCTTTCTCGATGATCGGAAGGAGCTCCTGCAGATCGTCGATAATAAAATCCGGACCGTATGCCTGCAACTGTTCGCGCGTGTAGGCTCCGGTAGTCACACTGACCACTATGCCGCAAGCCGCATTCCGGCCTTCCTCCACATCCACCTCCGTGTCGCCTACCTTCAACACCTGCGTCGGCGAGTCGATCCCAAGATCGTCTATCAGTACCTCGATCATGTCGGCAGACGGCCGGCCATGGGGTACCTCATCGCTGCATATCACCTGGTCGATATATGGGCTGCGATCATCCCAACGAAGCCGGTGTAATAGGGTGTCAGTGATGGAGCGGGTGAACCCCGTGTTTAGCGCCACCTTTATCCCCCGCTTCTTGAGCGCCCGGAATACCGATTCCGCATGCGGCAGCGGCGCGAGCGTCTCGTCATTCATGTAGAATTCGATCATCTTGTCAATGAAATAGGTGTGGATGCGGTCGGCCAGCTCCTCCTCGTCTTTCCGTTCAGGAGCAAATTTCTCAAGCAACACGGCGATGGCGTCCATCTTCCGGAAGCCCATCACTTTCTTCACTTCGTCCACGGGCATGGCAAATCCGTACTCCTTAAAGGCTGTAATAAAGGCCTCAGCCACATTGCCGTTATCGCGGACCGTAGTGCCTGCAATATCGAAAACGACCAGTCGGATAGAGCTCATATAGAGATTTTGAGGTGGGTTAGCGGGTCCCGGCGGTCTGCAGGTGATGAAGCATCATTTCCCGGTAATGTTGCAGATCGGGTAAGGGTTGGTGTTCGATCTTGGCCTGTTCGTCCCAGTTGCGCATTCGGATGATCAGGCCGAACAGCGGGTATTGCTCGAAAGCGGTGGCTTCTTCCGCCGTCATTGGCCCACCCTGGTATTCCAGCGTCCTTTTGCTGGCCGCTGAAAGATTGGAATAATAGGCCGGGTCTTTATAGGTAAGATACCGCTTTGCTTCCACATGGGATTCGACAAGGCGGGTAACTTTTTTTGAAAAGCCTTTTTCCCGCAGGAATTCGGCGCCCAGCTCCTCATGGTCCATAATGCCGAATCCGTCCATTTCCCCCCGCGAAGCGGACATGGCGCCATCCCCCCTGGCGGCCGCTGATATATGGCCAATATCATGCAGGAAGGCAGCCAGTACAACCTCCTCATCATAGCCCTGTGCCTCGGCAAGCTGCGCGGCCTGCGCCATGTGCTCCAGCTGCGAAACCTTTTCGCCGGCGTATTCCGCACCACCATGCTCCTCATAAAGGCTCATAATCTCATCTGTAATTTCGCGGGCTTGCTCGGAAGTCATTTTTTAGGTATTTAGTTTGACAAGGTATTGAAAATGGTCACGGGCCGGGTTCGCGGTAGATTAAATAATGTTTAAAAATACCGCTGCGCACTCACGTACCCGCCGGGAATGATACAGGCTGCCGGAATCAGCAGCCTGTATAAACAGAGATGATTGTTCGCAAATCTTACTTGATCAGCCAAATCTTCTGATTCAGGTCGTCGGCGGAGAAACCCTGGCTCGCCACTGCTGCGGCCCAATTCTTCGCATTCTGGGCTTGTTCGGTCACCGGGTAGGCCCAGCGGATGGGAATTACACCGCTATTACCTACGCCGCCGCCGCTCTGGAAAGCGGGAACACCGGTCCTGCGCCAGTTGTAGTAAGCTTCATAACCGGAGTTCTCGAACATGGCGAGATATTTCTGCAGCACGATCTGATTGATGGCGGTCGCCTGAGTGGCGGAAAACTGTACGGCAGCCTGGCTGTAGTAAGTGTTCCAATCGAAGGTAAAAGGATAAGGCGCCACCTGGGTAACGGCGTTGGCGCCCGGAGGCAGGAAGTAGGCGGTAAAGTTGGTCTGGGTCACGTCGATGCCGTAGAAGGCCATCGAGGTGGTGATCCCGTTCATGTACCAGGTCCCGGCGTTACCCGGAGCCCAGCCGCGCTCGATGCCTTCGGCAATATTGAAAAGCATCTCCTTATATCCGACGAGGACGTCGGGATCGCCCGTAAAATTGGAATAGTAGCGTTTGCGGCCGATAAAGGAATACAAACCGGCGCTGGCATTGGCATACATGGTTCCAAGATCGAGACCCGTGCTGGCGCCAACAAAATATTGGAATTGCGCCGGATGAGCGACATCGATACCGGGCAGGCCCCATGCGGGGTCACAGGTAATGAACACCCGGGGATCGCTGATAGTCGTGAGCGCGCTGACATACGTAGCGGACATGTTGAAGCGGCCCGCGATGGAGCCGAAGTTGCTGGGATTGAACGGATAGGTGCTATACGTATTCGCACCGCCGGGGTTATAGTTGAATTGGAAGTCGTCGCTCTGGCTGGTGAAGATGGGATATTGGGTGGGACTGGCAAGGACAGCCGCAAAACGGGCAGGCACGTTCAGGATGGCGTCGGAAGCCTTGGGGCTCAGGGCTACCAGCACTCTTAGTTTAAAAGAATTCACCAGTTTCTGCCATGACTGAAGTTCCTGCAAAGGGGTTAAAATGTTGGGGTTATTATTAGGCCCATAAAAGATATCCTGTGAGGCGGATAAGGAGACGTCGTTTGCGGCGATCAGGGTTGCAAAATCGGAATTGGCTGAATCCAGCTGGTTCAGGACATAGGCGAAAACCTGTTCCTGCGGAGTGTAAGCGGGTGTGGAAGTGACCGCCGCGTCCAGGGCCTGCGCCTGAGGGACATCGCCCATCAGGGAGGTAAGATTGTAATAATAATAGGCAGTGACAAACCGCCCGATGGCCTCATAAGGATTAATGGCCGAACCACCCCTGGACGTCACTTCTTTCTCCATCTGCGCCACATTTTTCAGGACCAGATAGGCATTGAAAGGTCCGTCGCTTGTATTGGCCTGATTGTCGGTAGTCACGGAGTTATCGGTCCAGGAATAGATATTGTTGCCGTAATAGTTATAATTCTGGCAATGGTATTGATTCCAGTCGCCGACATTGTCCCAGGAATTGACGCCGCCCAGGGCGCCGATCGAGCTGCTGCCGTTGACGCCGGACATGGCCGTCAGGACCGTCCCCAGGATCAGATTGGGGGGAACGGTGGTGGGATTGTTGGGATCGTTTATCTTGTCGTCGATCTGCTTTGTGCAGGAATTCAGCAGCAAAGCACCTGCAAGGACGAAAAATAAATATTTTATATGTTTCATACTTTTTTCTTTATGAGTTTAGAAAGAAAAATTGATGTTGACACCGTAGCTACGCGTTGTAGGCGTTTGCAACCCCGAGCTGGAAGATGGGGTTGAACTGTATTGACCATTGCTGCCCACATTATAAACCGCTTGGCTATATTGATCCACATCCAGGTCTTTGTATTTGTTGGGGAAGAAATAGAGCAGGTTCCTTCCCACCAGCGACACGCTTGCATTACTGATGATCGAATTTTTGCCAAACGCGCTTTCAGGGATCTTATAGGTGAGCGTTACTTCGCGCAATTTGACATAGGTCTTGCTGATGGTCGTCAGGTCGTTGATCGAAGAAGCCTGATAAACGAAGGGTTGAACAAGGCTCTTGCTGGTATTGGTCGTTTCGGTGAGCGACTTGTAGTTGGTAATCTGCCCGGTGATGGGATCCAGCTGTATCGTGCTGCCGGTCAGGTTGACGCCTTGCCCGGTATAGGCCGGTACGTTCGCCTCGTCGGAAGGTCTTGCCGCGCCCAGTGCACCCGTGGCTGCCTCAATATGGCGGCCGCCCTGGAGGGTCTTTTGCCGGACATAATCGTTTACGACGCCGCCGACGACCCCGTCGAACTGAAAGCGGAACGAAAAGCTCTTATAGCTTAACGTATTGATCACGCCCCATTGCCAGTCCGGATCGGAGTGACCGAAGATCTTTTGAGCCGGAGAGCCAGCCTGTGAGTAAGTGATATAGTCTCCGGAGCTGGGATCGATCACCAGCTTACCGGCCGGCGTACGGACAAAACCGTTGCCATAGACCAGGTCCACACGCTGACCGTTCTTCTCGTAATTATCCGGGTTGGAGTTGTTCACCCATTTCTTGATGAAGGTGAAGAAGTTGGCTGTCACCATCCAGTTGAGCCCGCGCGGATTTACGATCGGCCTACCGGTAAGGACGGCTTCCCAGCCATTGTTGGTGTAGGTGTTTCCGTCCGTGAGGAAGGCGGTATAGCCGGAGGCATTCGATGTGCCCTGGCTGACGATATTGGTGTTCTTATAATGATAGTAAGTGACATCCAGGCCGATCCTGTTGTTCAGGAAACGGATATCGCCTCCGAATTCGGTCGCCTTTCTGTCTGCCGTGACAATATTGGGGCTGACCACCTGGTCCGTATACCTGGCGCTGTTCTGTCCGGAATAGGTTGGGTTCAGCGTATAGGTCTGGGTCAATTGATACGTGGGTCCGTTATAAGGGGAAGCCCAGTAGTAGCCATAACCACCGGCAGGCGTGGAGCTCACGTTAGGCGAAAAAGTCGGGCTGGTGAGACCGGACTTGCTTTCTGCATAGGAAGCTCTGAACTTGAGGAAGGAGATGACCTCCGGCAGATGAACATATTCCGAAACGACTGTCGCCAGGTTAAAGGAGGGGTAATAATAGCTGGTATGTTGAGCAGGGAGCACGGAGGCCTCATCCACGCGGCCCGTCACATTCGCCGTAATATAAGACTTGTAGCCGAGATCGACGGAGTAATAGGCACTCAAGACCAGCATCGAAGAATGAAAGCTGCTTCCTGTTAAAGCGCCCTGGGAGTTGGAAAAGGAGTAGACTCCGGGGGCATTCAGGTAATTGGTGGATTCGAAGTTGGAATTAAAGGTAAAATTCCTGGCTGTCGCGCCACCAACGGCCGAAAGGTCGAGGAAGCCTGCGATCTGGTTCCTGTGGTATCTGACCTGCAGGTCTTCGTTGTCGTCGAATTGCGAGCGATGGTCTTCGCGATAATCCCCCTGGCGGAGCGGTCTTCCGTACACGCCCGCGGAATAGGGCAACTTCTCCGAGTTGAACATATCGTAAGCCGTGAAGCTGGGCCGGAACTGGAAGTCGATGTTCTCGTTGAGTTTGTAGTTCAGGGACACATAACCGTATTCGTTGTTCTGATAGTGGCCCCGCAACCATTCGTAGGACATGAACCAGGGATTGTTATAGCGGTAGTACTCTTCATAGTTTTGCTCAATGCCTACCTTACCGGGCTGCCAGTAGTTCCGGATATTGGGGCTGTTTACGCTCCAGTCTGCACCGCCCCAGATGATAATATTATAAATGATGCTATTGGGCCCGTAGTTGACGTCCGGAACATTGGGCGACGATTGCCTGCTATAATTGAAATACGTGGACAGGCTAAACCGGTCATTGAACCGCTGGGTGAGGTTCGCGGTAAAGTTTCCGTTGTTGAGCTTGGTGTTGGGAACGATACCTTGCTGCCAGGTATCGCCAAGGGAGATGCGGGCATCTGTCTTTTCAGAAGAAGAGCTGATGGCGATGCTGTTGGCAGAAAGCTCGCCGGCCTGGATAAAATGTTTCAGGTTGTCTTTTCCACGGGCGACCCAGGGCGTGGGGGCCACATTGCCCTTGTAAGTGCTGCCGTCCGCAAAAGTAGTGGTATACTGTTGACCAGCAGTATAAGCCCCGTCATACTGTGGCAGAAGCTGGCCGCGGAACTGTGGTCCCCAAACGTCGTAATCGTAGTCGTTGATACCCACGCCGATGGCGCCGCTGCCGAAATAGGAGGAGGCGCTGGAACCGCCACCGCCGAAGGCGTATTTGCCGTTATCTCCGGGACCATAAGAGTCATTGTATTTCGGGAGGGCAATAAAGCCCTTGTTGATCTGGTTGCTGCTGTTGAAGGTGACCAACATCTTACCCCTGGTGCTTGCGCCTTTTTTGGTGCTGATGATAATCGCGCCGTTCTTACCCTGGAAACCATAAAGGGCCGCCGCGTTAGGGCCTTTCAGTATGGTAAAGCTCTCGATATCGTCCGCATTGAGGTTATAGGTGTCGGAACTGATCTGTACGCCGTCGACTACAAAAAGAGGCCTGTCGACAGGGCTGTTCTCTCCACGCATAATTACATCGGCAGGACGACCGATCTCCTGGTTGATGTTGATCTCCAAACCGGCCGCCTGCCCCTTCAACGAATTGATCGGGTCGGCTTCCCGAGCCTGCGTAAGAGTGGAAGCGTTAACAGTCTGAAGGGTATAGCCTACACGTTTGGCCTCCTTGCGGATCCCCGTTGCGGTGACCACCACTTCGCTTAGGTTCCGGGCATTGAAGGAAAGGTTGACCGTCAGGTTGTGTTCCGTGCCCACGGGCATCTCCTGCGGGACCACTCCGATGCCGGAAAAGACCAGGATATCCCCCTCTTTGGCTTTAATGGCAAATCCGCCATCAATTCCTGTTGCCGTGCCCGTGCGTGTCCCTTTTATAGATACGGTAACGCTGGGAACAGGAGAATGATCTATAGCAGAAAAGACGTGGCCGGCAATGACCGACTGAGCAAAGGAGCCGAGCGGCAATAGGAATACCGCAAGCAAGACTCCTGCAAGCAGGAGAATTTTCTTACTCATAAACAGATTTTTTAGTGATATAAAGTGCTGTATGTAATTTCCCGGCGAAAGTAAATGGCCAATGTGACGGGAAGGTTAGGGCTGATTTAAGTAAACGTTAACAGTTTATAAAGGCTAAACCAATGTTAAGTATTTGTAAATAATGGTAATTCCTTACCTGCCAAGTAGACTTTCCCGGTTCAGAAGAAATAGAAGATGAGGATCTCGGCATCGCCATTCCCGATGTTGCGGAGCCGGTGTGGTGCACGGCCGTCGAAAAACAAGGTGTCCCCTTCATGCAGGGTAACGGTCTCTTTATCGATCTGGTACTCGACGCTTCCCTTCAGCACGTATTTGCATTCGAAGGCATCCGTGCGGATCATCTCGCGGCGGCTGGCCTTTTTCTTTAGTTCGAGCAGGACGACATCTGTAGCTTGTGTTGCGATGCTTCGGGTAAGGATGCGTTTGTACGTGAATCCCTTAACCGGTTCCTTCGTGAAATGCCTCCCTTCTCCCGCGCGGACAAGGACGATATGGTTCTTGGTGGATCCCTGCTGCATGTCCTCAAAAAAACCCGGCAGGTTTTCTTCGAGAGAGTGGATGATATTGAACAATACCGGCAGGGAAGGCACCGTGCGGTTGTTCTCGATCTGGGAGATAAGCCCTTTGCTGACACCGGCCTTTTGAGCAAGCTGTTCGAGCGTGATGTTCTTCAGCGTTCTTTTCGTCTTGATCTTGTCACCGATCAGCAACAGGAGTTCTTCATTCATATTCGGGGCAGGCATTTAACTGGCGGGAAGTTACAGAAAAATTCGCGGGGGGCGCCGCTGCACCGGTAATGCATGGACGATGGGCGCGTGGAAAATCTAAAAAAGGGCCGGGAGCCATTTTTTCATGGGCGCAAAGGTATATGTTCCGGTCCGGGTAATACTGGGTTCACATAAAGCTCACAATTTGTTAATATTGGCTTAAAACATTAATAATATGTTATTTAGAACTTTGGAAAACCACCACAATGGAAAAACGATCTGTAGATGTAGTAGTAATCTCTGATGTACACCTTGGAACTTATGGATGCCGCGCCAAGGAATTGGTAAACTACCTCAAAAGCATCTCTCCCAATATACTCATCCTCAACGGCGACATTATCGACGGCTGGCAGTTCACCAAACGCTATTTCCCCGTTGCCCATATGACGGTCATCAAGGAGATCATCCAGCTCATCACCAACGGGACCCGGGTATTCTATATCACCGGCAATCACGACGAAATGATGCGCCGATACACCGACATCCAGATGGGCAATTTTGCGCTGACCGACAAGCTGGTGCTGGAGATCGACAATAAGATGACCTGGATCTTCCACGGGGATGTCTTCGACAATACGACCAAAGGGGGCGCCAAAGTGCTGGCAAAGCTGGGAAGCAGTGGATATAACCTTTTGATCAGATTCAACAGATTCATTAACTTTATACTGAACGCTTTTGGTCGCGAGCGGGTCTCTATCTCCAAAAAGGTTATGGCCGGGGTCAACAAGGCCGTCAGCAAGATCAACGACTTCGAACTCATAGCCGCCGAACTTGCCATCGAGAAAAAGTACGACTTTGTCATCTGCGGGCATATCCATCAGCCGCAGAAGAAGGTCGTTGAAACGAGGAACGGAAAGGTTACCTACCTGAATTCCGGGGACTGGGTCGAACACTGTACCGCGCTGGAATACCAGCACAACGAATGGAGCATCTTCGAATACAATGAAAAGGACTTCCCGGTAACCCAGACCGTCGAAATGAAACCCAACGTCAGCGTCCTGACAGACGAGATCAATTTTTATATCAACTCACTTGCCGCCATCTAACTCTTTCGGCCGGAGGCCGAAACGACCGGCAGGTCAGACATTAGCGTTTTGCAGGAAATACGCTAATTTTCTTGGATGCGTATTTCCTGCACATATTTAAACGTATGATGAAGATTTTCTACGCAGTACAGGCAACGGGCAATGGCCATATCAGCCGGGCAATGGAACTTCTCCCTTACCTGGAGCGGTATGGAAAAGTGGATATTTTCCTGAGCGGGGCCAATAACAGCCTCGATCTGGACGCTTCGGTCCGGTACCGGAGTAAAGGTTTGAGCCTGTTCTATACAAATAGCGGCGGCCTTAACTACTGGCAGATCTCGCGCCAGGTGCTCCCGCCCCTTCGCATTTTCCGGGAAATCCGCGACCTGCCGGTGGAAAAATATGACCTGGTGATCAACGACTTCGAATGCATCACTTCCCTCGCCTGCGCCTACAAGAAGGTTTCGTCCGTGAATTTCGGCCACCAGGCCAGCTTCGTTTCCTCAAAGGTGCCCCGCCCGGCGAAAAGTGATCCGATAGGCGCCTGGATCCTCCGGAACTATGCCCGGGCTACCCAATATGTCGGGTTACATTTTAAACAATACGACGACTTTATCTTACCGCCGGTGATCAAAAAGGAGATCCTGCAGGCCGATCCGCAAGACAAGAGTTATATCACCGTTTATCTTTCTTCCTACAGCGACGCCGCGGTCCGGCAATATCTCCGGCCGTTGAAGGAATTCCGCTGGCAGGTCTTCTCCAAAGAGGTCCGCCAACCTGTACAGGACGGCAATATCCTGTTTATCCCGGTCAGCAGGGCGGCATTTAACAAAAGCCTGATCAACTGCAGCGCAATCCTCACCGGCGCCGGCTTCGAAACGCCCGCGGAAGCCCTGTACCTGGGCAAGAAGCTGATGGTGATCCCGATCCGGGGCCAATACGAACAATTCTGTAATGCGGCCGCCCTGACCCGCATGGGGGTACCCGTGCTGGATAAGCTGGACGCGGGTTTTGAAGGCGCCTTCCGGTCATGGATGGGGCTCCGGAAAAGACCGCACCTCCACCTGGATTATTCGACGGAGGCCATCGTCAGCTACCTGATGCACCATTGTACGCAGGAGAAGAAGGATGCGCTGGATATGTTGTATCCCGACGCCGTCTTCAATTAGCAGGCCGCTCGGCATGTTACCGAAAAAGCGGCGGGTTGCAGGCCTGCTAAATGAAAAATCATTAGCCCCGTTTAGCCGCCGCAGGCGGCGCAGCCGGGCGGCGATCCAAAAAGGAGAAAGCCACCATAACAAAGAAAGCCACCATCATGGAAATGAAGTGGCTTCTGCATGAGAAAATTCAACTCTACATATATAAACCATCGATTAACAGGTGACTAACCAATTAATAGACTACAAATATAAACTCCCCATATTATGAGGAGTTTACTGAATCGTTATCCATATATTATATCACACGAACTTACCCCGGTGCTTCAGCACCTTTGCCTCCAGGTAAAAGATGATCTCTTCAGCGATATTCTTGGACTGGTCGCCCACCCTTTCAAGCTTCCGGATAGTAGAAAGGATCCATAAGGCCTGGGCGGTATCTTCGGGATGGTCTTTGAGGTGTTTCTCCAACACCTTGTGTGACTGGCGGTTGACATCATCCAAAAATTCGTCCTTCTTAAATACGCTCCGCGCCAGGATCGTGTCCTCTTTCTCAAAAGCTTCCTGGGTATCCTCCAGCATCCGCACCGACTCTTCGTACATGGGCAGGATGCGGCTGGTGTCCAGCAGTGGTTGGGAGAAAGGGGCTTCGGCATCGATCACATATTTGGCGATGCCTTCGGCGATATCGCCTATCCGTTCGAGATTGGTATTGATCTTGAGTACCGCCAGGAGGAATCGAAGGTCGATGGCGACGGGACAGAATAACGCGAAAATATTCTCGCAGTCCCGGTCGATCTTGAGCTCGCTGCCATTGACCCGCTTTTCCTTCAGGACCACTTCCCTGGCCAGGTCTTTATCAAAGTTGATAAACGCCAGCCGGGCTTTGTTGAGCTGCGAATTGACCAGGCTCCACATATTGATGGCCTCGGTTTTAAGCAGTTGTAATTCGGTTTCTATTTGTGCCATATCGATCGATAAGTTGGTAATGCGGGAACCCGCAGATAAGTTAAAGTTAACTAAAACGACCCGTTATATAGTTTTGTGTCCTGCTGTCCTTGGGGGCGGTGAACATGATCTTAGTCTCGTCGTACTCCACCAATTCGCCCAGGTAGAAAAAGGCCGTCTTATCGCTAACCCGGGCTGCCTGCTGCATGTTGTGGGTCACGATGATCAGGGTATAGTTTGCTTTCAATTCATGGAACAGCTCTTCCACCGTCGAAGTTGAGATTGGGTCGAGGGCCGACGTCGGCTCGTCAAATAGCAGTACTTCCGGTTCCATCGCGACGGCCCGGGCGATACAAAGTCGCTGCTGCTGCCCGCCGGAGAGAAAGGAACCTTTTTTATTGAGGGAATCCTTGACCTCGCCCCAGAGCGCCACCCGCGTGAGGGAATGCTCGACGACCCTGTCCCGCTCGGGCTTGGGTAGCTTGATGCCGTTGAGCTTGTAACCCGCGATGACGTTGTCATAGATGCTCAGGTTGGGGAAGGGGTTGGGGCGCTGGAACACCATCCCGATCTTCAGCCGGACAAAAATCGGGTGCATCTGGTAGATGTTCTCATTGTTGATGGTCATCTCGCCGGAGCTGGACGCCCCGGGGATCAGCTCGTGCATCCGGTTGATACAGCGCAGGTAAGTAGTCTTCCCGCAGCCTGAAGGGCCCATCACCGCAACGACCTTGTTTCGCGGAATGTCTATATTGACATTTTTAACGACGTGATTGGTACCAAACGAAGCGTTGAAATTCCTGCTCTTTATAATTGTACTTTCCATTTTCTCGTGATCAGCTTAGTAAAGATATTTAGCAATAGGACCCATACCAGGAGGATAAGGGACGCGCCCCAGGCCAGGTCCTTCCATTCGTCATACGGACTGGTCGCATAGGTGAAGATGACATGGGGCAGGCTCTCCATGGGTTTCCAGATCTTAAAGTTCAGGTAAGGGTTGCCGAACGCGGTAAAAAGCAGCGGCGCCGTCTCGCCTGTGATCCGGGCGATGGACAGCATTACCCCGGAAAGGATACCGCTGATCCCCACCGGAACGATAACCTTGAAGATCACCCGATGAAAGGGCATCCCAAGGGCGAAAGCAGCTTCCTTTAGCGACGCGGGGAGCAGCTTGAGCGTTTCTTCGGTGGAGCGGACAATGATCGGCAGCATCATGATCGCCAGGGCAACACTGCCGGAAATCGCCGAAAAGCCAAACGGTTTCACCAGCCAGAAATAGGCCACGATGCCGATGACGATGGAGGGGACGCCCTGGAGAATGTCCACGCAGAGCCTGCTCCAATAGGCCAGGCGGCTTTTCTTGTTCTCGCTGAGATAGATGCCGGCCAGGATGCCGATGGGTATCGCGATCAACGACGCGCATATAATGATCAGGATGGTGCCCATTAGCGCATTGACGATCCCGCCGCCGGTCTCGCCTACCGGTCTGGGCACATTGACCAGGAAACGCCAGTTGATCTTGGTGATCCCCTGTTCGAGTATATAGGAAAGGATGAACAGGAGCGGGACGACGCAGGCGAAGGCGAATATGATCACCAGCGCCTTGAAGCCGTAGTTCTTGCCGATCCTGTATTTGACGCTTTTGATTTCCATGTTACGGTGATAGGTTAATCATTGGTGAACCGGTCGATGATCTTCTTCCCGATCAGGTTGATCACCACGGTGACCAAAAAGAGCACCAGACCCAGCTCGATCAGCGCGGAAACATAAACCGGCTTATCGGCCTCGGTAAATTCATTGGCGATGACGCTTGCCATCGTATTACCGTAGCCGAAAATACTGTGTGGCATCAGGCTGGTGTTGCCGATCACCATCGTAACGGCCATGGTCTCGCCCAGTGCGCGGCCCAGCGAGAGCAGGACGCCCGCGAATAGTCCGGACTTGGTATATGGCAAGATGACACTGCGGATCACCTCCCATCTGGTGGCGCCCAATCCGTAGGCAGCTTCTTTTAATTGCGAGGGAACCAGTTGGATCATCGATCTGCCCAACGAAGCCGCATAGGGGATGATCATAACCGCAAGAATGAGGGAAGAGGCGAAAATACCCTGTCCCAGCGGCGCGACCCCAATTTTTGATTCGAAGGTCCGGACGATCGGCACCAGCACGGCGAGGGCCCAGAAGCCGTAGATGACCGACGGTACTGCGGCGATCAGCTCTACTGCATTTTTCAGAAAATCCGGCAGCCATCCATTGGGATAGTATTCCCCCAGAAAGATCGCTACGGCCAGTGAAAAGGGGACGGAAATGATCAATGCGAGGAAGGAGCTGATCAAAGTGCCCAGAAGAAAGGGGGCGGCCCCATAGATATCCTGAACGGGATCCCAGGTCTTACCCCAAAGATATTTCAGTCCCAGCGCCTGGATTGACGGCAGGGATTTCACCACCAGGGTCAGCAGAATGCCCAATACCAGGACGATCATGAGCAACCCAATGATCATCAGGGTCTGCCGGAAAACAGTCTCGGTCCGGATCTGGCGGAAAGATCGCCTTATTCGCCTTTTTGCCTTTGTAATGGCATCCGGCGTAGAATTAATTACCCGCAGCGGTCGATCGCTGCGGGTAATCCCACCATTCTCTACAGAAGTATTCATACATTCAATTCATGTGTCTAATCTCTGTGCGCATCCGGTTCGTCCGGTTCCTACTGTAAAATCGGCTTGCCGTCATAGGTCGCGGATTTGAGGATCGCGTCGCCTACATTGACAGCTGCCGGGGACAGCGGCGCATAGTTAAGAGCGCCGGAATACTGCTGACCGTCGTGGATCATCCAGGACAGGAGCTTCAGCAATTTCGTTGCGCGCTCCTGGCTACGTTCATTGTATTTCTGCTCTTTATAGATGATCACCCAGGAAAAACCGGAAATAGGATAGCCATCCGGCGCGTCCGTATTCGTCAGGGACACTTTGGAATCCGGGGGGATTTGGACATTAGCCGCCGCCGTTACGCTGGCGATCGTCGGGGTAATGAAGTTACCCGCCTTGTTCTGAACACGGGCAAAAGGTATTTTGTTCTGGATCGCGTAGCTCATTTCTACATAACCGATGGTTCCGGGATTTTGCTTGACCGTACCCGAAACGCCTTCACTGCCTTTACCGCCGACGCCTGTGGGCCAGTTGACCGCGGAGCCTTTGCCGACTTTGGTATTCCATTCCGCGCTAACCTTCGAGAGGTAGGTGGTGAAAATATTGGTCGTACCGCTGCCGTCGGAACGGTGAGCGATCTGGATCGCTGTTGCGGGCAGTTTCACGCCTTTATTGGCCGCCGCGATCTTGGGATCGTTCCATTTGGTGATCGTACCCAGGTACATCCCCGCGATGATATCAGGGGTCAGGTTGAGCGTGTCCGTTACTCCGGGCAGATTGTAGCTAAGCGCAACAGCGCCGGCAGTGATCGGAATATGGACTGCCGGGGACGTCAACGCAGAATCCTGCTTTCCGTTCATCACCGCATCGGATGCCCCGAAGTCGACCGTTTTATTGGTCAGCTGCGAGATCCCGGCGCCGGAACCCACCGACTGGTAGTTGACCTTCAACCCATTGGCCTTGTTGTACTCGGAAAACTGCTTAGAGAACAGGATGTTGTCAAAAGAACTTCCCGCGCCGAGCAACGCGTCATCGTTGGAGGCCGGGCTGTCGGTCCCGGTAGTGGTACCACCGCCGCCGCAGGACACCAGGCTCATGGCGGTGAACATCGATCCTAAGACCAGGGCGGTGACCGTTAAGGTGCTTCTAAAGCTTAGCAGATTCTTTTTCATAAATTATTCGTGTTGCTTAAGGATTTACATCTGGGTATAGCTCTTGAGGTACCGTTTGCCAAAGACGAAAAAGAATGTCATACGCCAGACTATATCAGAACTCCCTTCCGCACCAGTGGACGCCAGCTGGGATGCATAATGCACATACCAGACATTGGGCTCGAAATGGACGTCTCTGGCGGGCATGAAGTCCAGACCTGCGGTAAAGAACGTCTCTTTGGCGGTCGGATCGCCCGTGCTGGTCTCACTCGTCGGTGCGCCCGTAGTGGAACCGGCATAGCCGTATTTATAGCCCGGGGTCATATAGGCGCTCGGCGAAGAGACCCCGGCATAAGCGGAATATACGCTATTGTTCACGTTCTTATTGGGATTGTACAGATCGACCCGTGCAAACCACCGCAGTTTATCCATAACGATCGCGCCATGGAGGTACATGCTGATCCCGCTTGCTTTGGTGTCAATAGTATCCGCGCCGCCGGTGATAAACGTAGCTTTCGTATCATTCTTGATCGTGTTGATAAAGCCTTCTACACCAGCCGTGATCCAGGGAGAGGTCCAGGCGATGTAGCCCTTCAGCATCTGCCGGTCATGGTGCCAGGTGGGTACCCAGTTCAGTCGTTGGTAATCCGCATAGAGATCGATGATGAGCCGCTTGTTGGCGAACCAGCCGAAAACATCCCCATAGAACCATTTAAAGCTGCTGGCGGCCGGCTTGTCGCTGTTCCCCGTTGCCACCAACAGATCATACCCAAAGTTCTTGGTTGCCGGATCGAAATAACCGTTCAACCCTACTCCAAGATCATAAGAAGGCGTCCTGCGGATATCGATGATCGTCCTTTCGATGGAACGGTAGTTCCAAACTTTTTCTGTTAAGTTGGCAAACGAAGGCACAACCTGCTCACCCATGATGAGGTCGGTCCCTTTCCAGATGTCTTTCACCCGGACGTTGGCCAGTTTGATAAAGAAGGTCTCCTTACTATTGGAAAGCTCGTCGCCGTTGGCAGCGGTTTGACCGGGCGCATTGTAGGCGGGGAAATTGTCTTCTGCCGCCAGGAGCAATTCACTGGAGACTTTTTTACTGATATTAAAGTCGTATCCCAGGTAAAGACGCCGGAACTGGAAAGCATTCCTGCTTTGGGGGATACCGCTGTACTGGTTACTGCCGCCCCGGTTCAAGGAGTCAGCATGTGACTTGTAGTAAAAATCCCCAAATACATACCCCCAAAGCCGACCCGTATTGGCGGCCCCTGTTCTGTAAGCCGAATCGCTTAAGAAGGCAGATTGGCCTTGTGCTTGGACGGAGGTGGCAGCAAAAAACAGGATGATTACCAATAAAAGGTGGCTGATGTAGCTACGTTTCATAAATGTTCTGGTTCGTTAATAATTGTTTGCAGTGTCCTGAAATCGTGGTTAATTGTGTTGCAAAGCAATGCGTAAGCGATGACCCGAATGTTACGGGAATGTTACCTTAATGTTAACACTTTCCAAAAAGGAAGGGCGTCCTCGTCACGCGGTCAATTTTTGGACTGCTAGTGAATTAATTATAAAGAACGATATTTTATAATTTTAAAGCGCCACTTCAGTTTTTAAAAGGGTCGGCTGCTTCTGCGTGCAATCGTGTTAAGAAATCATTATCAAAACCCGGCTGAACCATTTGTCCTCCGACATTCTGCTTATTTTGTCGAAATGAAGGGATTTAATGCATTCGTCCAATTATTCATGCCGAAAGACAAGGTCTTTTACTCCCTTTTTGAGGAGGTAGCGGACAGTGTGGGGAAAATGGGGTCTCTTTTAAAAGCCGTTGTCACCGAACCGGATTACGATAAGCGAGGCGCCCTGATCTTGCAGTTGGAGGCCCAGGAACATATCAATGATGAGTTCACCCATCGTATTTTTACCGAGTTGGGCCGTAATTTCATCACGCCTTTCGACCGGGAGGATATCCATTACCTGGCCAGCGCACTGGACGATATTTGTGACTATATTTATTCTGCCGCCAAAAAGATCAACTTTTATAAGGTGAACCCCAATGATGTGGGTATCCAGAAGATGGCCGACCTGATCGAGCAGGGTGCGCAGCAGATCCGCGGCGCGGTCCGGGAGCTGCGGAATATGCGGAACATGCGGACCATTACGGACGCACTTGTCCGGGTGAACAGCCTGGAGAACCAGGCAGATGACGTCTTCGATATGAGTATCGAGCGGCTGTTCGAGACGGAGCCGGATGCTAAAGAGGTGATTAAAAAGCGGGATATCTACCAGGTAATGGAGATCGTGACGGACAAATGCGAGGATGCGACCAATGTCATCGAGTCTATAATAATTAAGTACGCCTAAAACGACCCTGGAAAGCTGCCTCACCATGATCTTCCTTTCTACCATTATTATATTGGCATTGATCTTTGACTACATCAACGGATTTCATGATGCAGCCATTTCGATCGCCACGATCGTTTCCACCAAGGTGCTGACCCCGTTCCAGGCAGTATTATGGGCAGCCATCTTCAATTTTGCGGCGTTTTTCATCTTCCGGTATTTCATCGGCGAGTTCAAGGTGGGCAATGCCATCGCCCATTTTGTCGACCGGGATTTCATTACCCTGCCGGTCATTTTCTCGGGTCTGATCGCCGCCATCAGCTGGAACCTGCTGACCTGGTGGCTGGGCATCCCATCCAGTTCCTCCCATACGCTGATCGGCGGTTTCATCGGTGCGGCCCTGGCACATGCCGGAGGCTGGATGGTCCACGGAAGGAACGTGATCGACTACGCAACTGTCATTCCAACGTTTTGTTTTATAGTGCTGGCCCCGCTGATCGGATTCGTGGTAGCGCTGGTAATCACGATCCTGATCGTCAATATATTCCGGCGTAGCCATCCCTACAAAGCCGAAGCGTGGTTCCGAAGGCTGCAGCTGCTGTCCTCCGCACTGCTGAGCCTTGGGCACGGCGGGAACGACGCCCAGAAAGTGTTGGGAATAATAGCAGTGGCATTAGTAGCACACGGTGACCTGGACCGGGTGCAGGACGTGCCGGCTTGGGTACCCATTTCGTGCTTTTCGGCCATCGCCCTGGGGACGATGAGCGGCGGGTGGCGGATCGTCAGAACGATGGGCAGCCGGATCACCAAAGTAACGCCGCTCGAAGGAGTTTGCGCGGAGACCGCCGGCGCGATCACCCTTTTCCTGACCCAATATCTCGGCATCCCGGTCAGCACGACGCATACGATCACCGGGGCCATCGTCGGCGTAGGCGCCACCAAACGAATGTCCGCAGTCCGGTGGGGAGTGACCATCAATCTTATATGGGCATGGGTGCTTACGATCCCCGTCAGCGCCATGCTGGCCGCCATTGTTTACTGGGCGGTATGGCATTAGGATGGCATGGATATTATGGGTACATTGCAGACCTATTCGCAAAGGATGTACAAGCAAATACATAAGATCTTGTTTTACGCGCTGTTATTTGGCGTATACACGGTCTTCTTTTCTGTAGAATCCTTTTACAACTTCGAAGGCCAGCCCCACAGTAAGGAGGTCTTTAGTTATTCAGTTGTTAAAACCACACCCGTTCATTCTTCTACCTGTCCCGGGTTCCGGCTCAACAAACGGTATCATCCTGAAGTTATATCGCCCTGTCCGATCGTTCCGCCGGAAGCACCGAAATGGTGCCTGACACCTGTGAGGCTTGGTTTCCCCAATAAGAGTCTGCTGCCCGACGTAAGTAGGGTCCATCATTCGTTGCGAGGCCCTCCTATTGCTGCCTAAGACAAACGCAACCGTTCCTTCTATTTTTTAAACTTTACATTTTTTTGTATGTTCCCTTTCTGTTTCAGAAAGCTGTTATGGACAGGCTGTTTCCTGCTACTGTGGCCTTCGTTTGCCCTGGTGGCGCAGCCGATAACGCCGGTAACTTATTCCCTTCCGGCCCTGATCGATTCGGCGCAGCGTCACCTGCCGGTGTTGAGACAAAAACAGGCGCTGGTCGACGCGGCCAAAGCAGGCATCCGTGATGCAAAAGACGCTTATCTCCCGGCATCCTGGCTGGGGGACGAAGTCCTCGTTGGCTCGGATAATTCCCTGCCCGGAACCTATTATTCCTTCGGACTGATCCCTTCGACGTCTTCCGGTGTCAACCCGGCCAATAATTCCCAGGCTGCAGGCGGCAACATGGCCTTTTTATTCAATGAATATGACCTGGTGACCTTTGGACTGCGGCGGGCTACGGTGCGCCGGGCCGAAGCAGGTGAGCACCTGAGCCAGGCCGATCTCGACCGGGAGCTCTATCTCATAAAGTGGCAAATAGCCAGATTGTATCTTAATATTCGTAAAAGCCAGCTCCAGCTGGGTATTGATTCGGAGAATGTCAACCGCTATTCGGAGCTCTATACGGTCATCCGGGCGGTCACACAGAGCGGCATCAAACCGGGAGCCGATTCGGCTCTGGCCATGGCAGAGCTCTCCGGAGCGCGGACAGCCTATAATAATACCTATGGACAGGGTCGCCAGCTTTACGAAGAGCTTGGCTACTTCACCGGCCTCCCTTCCGGCGGTATAACCGTCGACACATCGCGGATCCGGGGCAATCTCGGTGCTAAACGAGTAGGTGGCGTCAGTTTGGACTTGTCCTCGCCGGACAGCACCAGCGTGCCGAATCCGCTGATCGAATATTTTGCCCGCGAGCAGGACCTTTACCGGCAGACCGAAAACCTGGTTAAAAAAAGCTACCTCCCGAAGATCATGCTCACCGGTGTCACCTGGGCGCGGGGCTCGAGCATCAACTATCAGGGGAAATACGGTGGGGTGACCGATGGCTGGGGTTACCAACGGTACAATTATCTGGCGGGTCTAACCGTCACGTACAACCTTTTTGACCTGGTGCATCGCCGGGATAAAGAGGCCATCGCCCGAAATGAGACCGCGGCCAGCGAGTTTGGGTTGCAACAGGAACAGCTGGAGCTGCAGAATGTAGGCAGCAAAGCGGATCAGGGAATCCTCACGGCAGTGAAGAATCTCGCGGAACTGCCCATCCAGATCGCAGCGGCCCAGGCTGCCTTTTCCCAGAAGACGGCGCAATATAAGGCCGGCATCATCAACCTCGTTGATTTGGCAGAGGCCTCATTCGTCCTCTACCGGGCGGAATCAGATTATGTCTCGGCGATAAGCGATTGGTTGTCGTACAACCTCGATCGGGCTGCCGCCAACGGCAATCTCGATCTTTTCATTCAAACGATTCAATAGACATTCATGATACCTATTGCGTTAAGACGGCCTATCACGATCCTGGTGATCTTTCTGGGCCTGATGTTATTCTCCATCGTAGCGCTGAAGACGATCCCGATCGACATTTTTCCTAAGCTCAATGCGCCGACCATCTACGTGATCGAGCAGTATGGCGGGATGTCAGCGCAGCAGATGGAAGGCTTCTTCGCCACGCGGATGGGCGACCAATTCCTCTATATCAACGGCATTAAGAATATCGAAAGCAAGAATATCCAGGGGTTGACGATGTTGAAACTGAACTTTTATGAAGGCACAGACATGGGTGAAGCATCGGCCCAGGTAGCCCTTCAGGTAGCCCGGTCGCAGGCCTTTTTTCCGCCGGGCGCCCTGCCGCCGCAAGTGATCCGTTTCGATGCGTCGTCCTTGCCCGTGGGCGAGTTGGTGTTCAGCAGCCGGAATACCAGTCTGAAGGATATCTTCGATCTGGCGATCACCAAGATCCGGCCCCTGTTCGCACAGGTGCCCGGGCTGACGGCACCCCCGCCGTTCGGTGCCAATGCGCGATCGGTCTTACTGAATGTGCATCCCGACCGCCTTCGGATGTTCAACCTGTCCGCGGATGAAGTGGTGCAGGCCATGGTCCGGAACAATGCCATGACCCCGTCCGGCAATTTGCGGGTCGACAGCACCATGTATATCACTTCCGTGAACTCGCTGGAGTCGACCGTACAGCAATTTGGCGATATCCCCATCAAAAGCGACGGTCAGACGACCATTTATGTTCGGGATGTCGCGACAGTAGAGGATGGGGCGGATATCACCGTCGACTATGCGCTGGTCAATGGCAAGCGGTCTGTGTATACTCCGGTGGTGAAAACGGCGGATGCTTCCACCTGGGAAGTGGTACAGAACCTTCGTAAGCGGCTGCCGGAAATGCAATCCCTGTTGCCGGAAGGCGTAAAGGTGAGCTATGAGTTTGACCAGTCGGTGTTCGTGATCAATTCCGCCAAGAGTTTAATGGAAGAAGGGATCACCGGTGCGGTGCTGACCGGCCTGGTCGTTTTGCTCTTCCTGCGGGACTGGCGGAGCAGCCTGGTGGTGATCATCACTATCCCCATCTCCGTGATGGCGGCCATCCTCGGGTTGAAACTTGCGGGCCAGACCATCAACATTATGACCCTGAGCGGGCTGGCGCTGGCCATCGGCATCCTGGTGGATGAAGCGACCGTAACCATTGAGAATATTCACCAGCACCTCGAGATGGGTAAGACGAAACGACACGCGGTGTTGGATGCCTGCCTCGAGATCTCGTTCGCAAAACTCCTTATCCTGCTATGTATCCTGGCAGTTTTCGCTCCTTCCTTTGTAATGACGGGTGTGCCACGGGCGATGTTCCTGCCGTTGTCGATGGCGATCGGATTTGCGATGATCGTGAGCTTCCTTTCGTCGCAAACGTTGGTGCCCGTCATTTCGGTATGGCTGCTGAAACACAAGGCGGAGGAGCACTCCCATTCGCCCCGAAACAACCTTTTCGACCGGCTAAAACTGACGCTGATCTCGCGGGTGACAAAATGGATGCCCTGGCGAAAGCTGATCGTGCCGGCTTATATCCTGCTGGCCTTCGGAGGCGCATTCGCGCTTTACGTTATCATCGGAAAGGACCTGCTGCCAAAGACCAATACCGGCCAGTTGCAGCTCCGGGTGCGGGAGCCCGACGGGACCAGGCTGGAGGTGACGGAGCAGACCACGCAGGGTATTCTGGCAGTGATCGATTCCACGGTACAGGGCCACGTGGCCATCTCCTCCGCCTACGTAGGGCTGGTGCCTTCCAGCTTTGGCTCCAGCAACCTGTATATTTTCAACAGCGGTACCCATGAAGCGGTGATCCAGGTCAACCTCGACGAAGACTACAAAGTACAGATCGAAGACCTGAAGGAATCGTTGCGTCAGCATATTTTAGCCCGCTATCCCGGCCTGCACCTCTCCTTCGAACCGATCGAGCTGACCGATAAGATCATGTCCCAGGGGGCCAATACCCCGATAGAGGTCCGGGTGGCCGGCAAGAATATCGATGACATCAAGTCGTATTCATCGCGGCTGGTGGATAAACTTCAGCAGGTCCCCTTCCTCCGGGACGTCCAGGTTGCGCAGCCCCTCCACTATCCTACAGTGAACATCTCCGTCGACCGGAACAAACTGGCGCTGATGGGGCTGAATATCGACGATGTTTCCCGCAGCATTACCGACGTCACATCGAGCAGCCGCTTTACCGACAAGAACCTGTGGCTGGATAACAATAACCAATATACCTACCAGACCCAGGTGCAGGTAAAGGAGTATATTATGAACTCGCTCGAGCAGCTCAGGGCCGTCTCACTGGTGAAGGGGCAGGACCGGCCGGTGCTTGCCGATGTAGCGACCATTAGGATAGACACCGTCCCGGCGGAGTATGACCGGAGCGGCCCGCGGCGCTTCGTCACGGTCAGCGCAAACATGTTCCATAAAGACCTGGGCACCGCGACCGCCGCTGTGCAGAAAGCAGTTGACGAACTGGGTACCCCGCCCCGGGGACTGGTCGCCAGCATCATGGGGGAATCTTCCCTTCTCGTCGAGACACTGAATTCCCTCCAAACGGGCCTGATCGCCGCCATCGTCGTCATCATGCTTTTGCTGGCAGCCAATTTCCAGTCATTCGGACTATCACTGACCGTGCTGTCGGCGATCCCCGCCGTCCTGCTCGGATCGATGCTGATCCTTCTGGCTACCGGTTCGACCATCAACCTCCAATCGTATATGGGGCTGATCATGTCAACGGGAACCTCGGTCGCGAATGCGGTGCTGATCGTGACCAACGCGGAGCACCTCCGGCATGAGTACAAGGATCCCTTTAAAGCGGCGGCCGCGGCCGCCGGGATGCGGTTCCGGCCCATCATGATGACCACCATCTCGATGATCGTCGGGATGATACCCATGGCCGCCGGTATCGGGGAAGCAGGGGACGAGTCGGCGCCCCTGGGCCGGGCTGTAATAGGAGGCCTCGCCCTTTCCACCGTAGCCTCGCTCTTTATCGTCCCGCTGGTTTACGGTTGGGTGATGCAACGCGCCTCATTCCGGATACCTTCGCTATTGCCGGACAATGATCCGGATCTTGACAACAAAAATGATCATTCCGCTAAATAAACAAGTATGAACTACAGAATCATCATATTGGCGATCCCCGTGCTATTGGCCGCAGGCTGTTCGGGCGATCACAGCTCCGATAAAAAGGCAGACCCCGCTCCTTCAAAACCTGGTTTTCAGACAGCGACGGTTGTCGCGGGAGGTGTCGAACAGGTAGTCAAACTCCCCGCTACGCTGGCCGCATACCTGCAGGTAAGCATTTTCCCGAAAGTGAACGGCTATGTCACGGACGTCCGCGTAGATGTGGGTAGCCATGTGCGACAAGGCGAGCTGCTGATGACGCTTGAAGCGCCCGAGCTTATCCAGGCCGTAGTAGGTGCAAGGGAACGCTATGCCCGCGCCCTGGCCGACTACAGGATCGACCGTGAAAATTACGAGCGGCTGGCGGATGCTGCCGCAACCCCCGGCGCCATCTCACCGATGGACCTTGCCACCGACAAAGCAAAGGCTGAAGCAGACAGCAGCCTCGCAAATTCGGAAAAGGCTAACTGGCAAATGCAGCAAGCGATGATGGACTACCTTCGGGTGACCGCGCCATTTCCCGGAGTGATCACTACCCGCAACGTGAGTCCGGGCGCCCTTGTCGACGCGACGAACAAGAGCGTGCCCATGCTCGAGCTCAAGCAGGTTGACCATCTCCGGCTCCAGGTCGATATTCCCGAAACGATCGCCGCAACCCTGCGGAAGAACGATACGCTAACCTTCTACGTAGCTGCGCTCCCGGGCCGGAAGCTGACCGCTCCGATCGCCAGGATCTCCGATAACATCAACATGCAGTACCGGACCGAACGCGTGGAAGCGGATATCTATAACCGCGACGAGACGCTCTCGCCTGGGATGTATGCGGATGTGGTATTCGATTCCAAAGGCAACCGTGGCGCGCTGGCGGTCCCGCTGAACGCCGTGGTGACGTCGACGGAAGCCAAGTACGTGATCGCCGTCCGTGATGGGCGAACGGTCAAAGTCAACGTGACGACCGGCAACGAGAATTCGAGACTGGTGGAAGTGGTTGGCAACCTGAAAGCAGGGGACATTGTCATCGCGCCGGCGAATGATGAGATCGAAGAGGGGGTGAGTGTTCGATAAGTGAGTTAACCGCCGGACTTATTTACAATCAGATGAATACTGGTCGCGTCGTTAAGATTTTCCTGGAGACGAACCCAGAGGTAGTGGCGCGTTGCCCATTGAAATACCTGGCGAGCTATCTGAACGTGAACGTAACAACGCTGAGCACGATCCGGTCGAATACGAAGAAACGTCGTTAAGTTTTGAATTCAAAAGTAGTTTCGGGCCGGGCTGGAAGTTGCGATTTCAAAAGCTGTTTTCATCGTTTTTATCCATAGATTTGAGCGGCTGACTAACCAAACAAAAAGGATACCTATGGATACGCATACGGTGTTGATCAGGCTGGAGCTGGACGCCCGGCCGGTCAGGGATGGTTCGGGGCAACAGGCGCCTCTGGCGATCGTCGGAAAACAGTACCGCTGGACGGGGACGGATGCAGATTTGGTGGAGCTGATCTATGCGCTGAAGGGCTCGAATAAGATCACGGCAGACGGGCGGCCGGCGGATATCAAGGACATTGCGGAATTGTTTCGCAACTGTTTTGGGAAGGAGTTGGCGAATGTCTACTGGACGGGGATGGTGAATCAGAAAAGGAAGAAGGATAAGACACCGTTCTTGAATAGTTTGATCAGGGTGGTGATGGGGGAAGGAGAAGATGG
>DASZJO010000183.1:0-38230 GCA_035948015.1 Puia sp. | reverse complement strand
AATCATACCTTTCCAACCAAGGATAGTCTCTACTCTTTGGTTTATACTGTTAATTCATCTCTTAAAGACGCACGCTTATCGGAAGCCGTGTTACAGAAGTGCTTCAATGCTTTTTATCCCCAATTTGAAGAAGAGTTTGCCAAGATAATGAAAAACACAGTTGAAGCAAAAATAGAAGAAAGACAACCCCCAGAAATTCTCGGTGAAGTTTTATCCTCGGTCCGAGAAATGGAAAAACGGATGAGAAATCTTGAAAATGAAAGTCTACGATCAATGGCTAAGCTCGAATCAATGATCCTCCAAAATTCCAACCGGGTTATTACGTTTGGAGACTTCAATGAGAAGCCCAAATTTACGTTGGATTTCCTAAACAAGTCCATTAATTTCGATGATACAAATAACCTGTTCACATCAGGTAGCCAATCTACCCCTCCAAATAGTTAATTATAACTTGAAATACAAACCTTGGAACCTGGGGATACACAAGGATACGAGCAATGGTTTGCCGGGTGGATTTTGAAGTCTCCTTTTCTCTCGCACGTATAGTTAAAAATCAGCTTTCCGAGTAACACTGGATGACTAGTTATTCAACTGGCAACACCTATTTTTCTGGTTTGAAATCAAAAATCATTCAACTTTGCAAAAACCAGCACTATGCTAAAGAAGAGGAAAACTTGGATTATTGTTTGTCTTTGTGCTGCTTTTGCAATAGTCATTCTTTTTTGGAGAGCTATTGCGCCTTTTATTGATAAGCAAAAGGATATCTTGTTGACTATTTCGACTGTTCTAATTGCCTTATTCACCTATACACTCTGGAATGCAACTACTGGACTGTATAAAATGGCCTTAAAGCAGTCTAAAGATATGGAGGCATCCATACAGGTATCAAGAGATGCTGTAAACGCTAGTATTCAGGCAAACAATTTAAATAGGGAAATTTTCTTATCGTCTGAACGACCTTGGATTCCTGCCAAACTTACCGTAGCAGGACCTCTTAGATACGACGCAAGAGGGCTAACAATAAGTCTAGCATTCCACTTAAGCAATATTGGTAAATCGCCAGCAAAGAATGTATGGGTTGACTTTCGATTCGTTGCTCCAATAATAGGCCGGGGAAATTTCGACCCTATTGCACTTCAAAGGGAAATCAGTGAACAGTTTCGGAAGCGCCCCCCAATGCTAGGGCATTCTGTTTTTCCCGGTGAAGAAATCACGCAAATAATTTCGACTGCCATGAGTCAGGCAGACCTTACTGCTTGTATGGAAAAGATTTCGTGTATTATGCCTTTGGTTGTTGGTGTAATCGGATATAACAATGTATTTGAAGAGGGCCAACATCAGACAGGCTTCATATATGAGGTTAGGAGAAGCGAGAGGCAAAGGGAAATATCAATTATAAAGAAACGATCTCCTTCCGCTATTTTTCCTGATGAAGGAGATATACTAGCTGATGACGTACGTCTTAATAATTATATGGCAGGTGGTTTTTTCGCCGATTAATGGTCGGGGTAATGCTATATTAAGGGAGAGCATAGGTGTGGTTTGCTGTTTCACCTTTGCCGGGTACCAGGCATGTCGGATATGTCGGTAGTCGGTACTCATGCACATAACAAAGGGGCAGCAGATTATTACCACCCCTTTGGCTGCCATAGATGAGAAGCTAGATATTTTGACCGTCATCCGACACTACCGACACATGGTGTTTCCTGTACAGTCCTTTTTCATCCTTTTCAAGTACCCTATTCCTAAGTGCATTCCGAAGATATCGTTGTACAGTCCGCTCTGATATGCCAAGAGGTTTTGCTACAGCCATTGCTTGTTTAAAACTAAACACCCCAGGAAGGCGATCATAAACCCTATTCCCGCTTGCCAGCGTCCTTTCACTGCGACTAGGAAATAGGTCAACTAACTCTAAACTGTGGTCTAATGAACGCTGAATTAAGCTCAACGCTATTTCAAAATCCTCTTGTCTGCAATAGATCAATGGGCTGGCATTTTTTTCCTCATACTTCCGGAATGCTGTGAATACCATACACATTTTAAACAACATTAGCCCATGCCTTTTGACTATTCCAGCATATCCTGGGCTTTCATGCTCTGTTACCTCACGTAAACTTTCTCCAAACTTTTTGTTTAATGTTTGCCACTGTTCTTCTTTAAGGTCTACTTTAAGCGGGGTACCAGAAATGAATTGCCAGAAATCAAAGTACTCTGCGGCCTGTTCGACCTCAAAGAATTCTGTTAAGTTTGGACAAGAATCACAAGGAGATACATCAACCCAGGGGCTATTGCCATCAAGCGTGTGAAATATAAACCTAGTAAATAATCCATCCTCAGCATTAGTTATAAATCTCCGCAATTGATCTGAGGTACCAGAAATTGCAATGGCCGGCTTGGGGCAAGTCACCTCAAGATATTCATCGTTTCCCGTTCTGCTTTTACTTATCGGTTCACTTTGAAAGGCTTTCCGCAAAATATCGGAGAAGTCACCCCATTCACTTCTGCGTACTATATTAATTGTATCAATCTCCGACTCAAATAGTACTGAGGGACAATCCCCTTCCTGGTTGTCTGCAAGGTGGGTAATAAACTTGCTGCTCGAACAATTTGCTGATAGATTGACTACTGTATAAGGCGGCCTTTTTGGAGTTTCGCCAGTAGTCCTGGCGTGACTAAGCAATCGTTTATATTCCTCCCGTGCCTTCTCAGATTCCTTTCTCTTATGATCATGAATCTTTTTTGTCAGCCTGCTTGCATGGACTAAGGCTGATTTTCCAGAAGCCGGGGGGCCAATCACTGCTGAATAAAGGTTGGGATATGCTGTTACTCTGTTGTACTCCCCGGATACTTTGGTTAGCAGTCCGCTGGCAACGGTTAATGCACCAATCAAAAAGAGGTCTTTATCTCTTTCCTCCTTGAATTGGTTTACGCCTTTTTGCAATAGCAATGGGAGCTTGTCGGTCTGTCGGCCTGTCGGCTGTAAGTCTTGATCAGATGTTTCCGATTCCCCTGCTTCGAGAGGATTGGGAAAGGAGATACTTTTCACGCTCATGTCATCCTGTGTCATAAAACACATTTTAAAAATTATAAATTGATGCCGCTTTACTTTCACGGCACCCGTTTATCAAGTTTAAAATAGTGGCTTACGAAGGTCCCCTATTCCCCTGATTTCTAAAGAGTGGTGGTATTCTTAAAAAGAGCTTTGTGGTACTACCGGAGTAATAAACGGTCAGTTCAACGGTTTTGTTCATAAGGGGAAGCAATTTCTTTTTCCTGCCTCCCCTTTCAGTGGAATCAAAGATCGATAATATTTGTAATCCAGAAAATCGATTTTTAAGGATTTTCATGTAATTCTGGTATGACGACATGCTGTAGTAAATGCCAACTACGTCGGTAACTCGGGCAGGTCATCAAGCGATGAATTTATAACCAGTCCCAGGCTACGCAAATAGACCAACGTCACAAGTAGGGAACTATGCCCCAATGCCCGCTGTACCTTATACGGGTCTTTTGTCTTCAGATACATATTTACTGCTGCCGTATGCCTGAAGGAGTACAGCGTTTGATCTTTTGTTATTATACTTTTCTCCAACAGGTGCTCCCGAACCCTTGTCCAAGCTGTACTAAAATAGGATTTGGCAAAGGTATCTACCGACCGGCTGAAGATATTATAAACGGATTGAAGATCGGCGACGTTTTTACTCAAAAGCACCTGCCGTACATATTCAGGGATCAATACCGATCTTATTTTCTTGCCTTTATTTTCGGCTCCTGAAAGGCTGATCTTCGTTAGCTCTTCATCAAATACGCTCCTTGTTAAGTATCGTATTTCCTCATGGGGCCTGAGAAGACAACCGTACATCAAAAGGCAGCAGATATACAGATTTTCATGTCTTGCCTGAACATAGTCCAACACCTGCTTCATCTGATCTTTTTGAAAGGGCCGGTTAATTTCTGGTAGCTCCTTCATTCGTTTGGTTTCTTTCGTCGGATTTTTGTCCAGCAGCTTCTTACCTGTCACACGAAAAAACAGGGCTGAAAGGGTTCTTCGCCTGCTCATGTAATTGGTTGCTGAGCTTTTAAATCTAGCTAGGAACTGCTCGATGTGCTCCCCTGAGATCCGTTCTATGGGCACTTTAGCCAAATCCTTGGCATGCAGAAATTCGATGAAATGCCCGTTAAGCAGTCGAAGATCACGCCTATAATCGTCACTAATGACTTCCTGCTCGATTTCTGGTATCAGCAAACTAAATGCCTGCTCTGAGGATATGATAACCTTTGGAGCTTGTTTCGCCTGTAGAGGTTCTTGGTTAGGCTGCCATCCCTTTTCCAGCTTCTTTTTTAGCTGGTATTCGAGATAGGCCAGCGCTTTATTTCTTTCGGCAACAGTTCTGGCCCTATTGGGATTGCATTTGATCCCTAAATCCTTGCCATTGTAAAAGCGGTGACGTTCACCATCAACGTACACCTTTACATAAGCTCTGATGGATAAATCTTGCGAAGTAACAATTTCGGGTTCTGTGAACATGGTAATGCGTTGGTGACGCATGTACTGACGCAGAGAGAACAATAAAGTGTGGGAAACCTTGATTTTGCTGGATGGTGGGAAGGATTTTCAGTCCTTTGCTCTACCGACTGAGCTACCGCACCTCCTTCCCTTATCCGGTCAGGCCGGGGCCTGATTTGTGGATTTGGCTGGCAAAAATAGGTATTTCGGGCAAAAAATCGAAATAATCGCGGGTAAATCCTTAAAATTCACCGGTTCGGATGGGGTTGGTTGGACCAGCGCCAGGCGGCGGCTACATCCCGTATTCGCTAAGGAACTTGATCCGCATGAGCTTAAGCTGTTCCCAGGTGAAATTGCCTTCGGACAGTTCCTGTTGGGCGACCTGCAGGCTGCTGGTTTCGCAGCTTTTGAAGTAGTCGATGATCTCGCCCTGTTCGTATTCGTCGAGCATTTCGTCGACGGCGTAGTTGAGGTTGAGTTTGGTGCCGCTGGCGGCGATGGTCTCCATGTCTTCGAGGAGGGCGTCGAGGCGGAGGTCTTTGTTCTTGGCGATCATCTCGAGGGGGATCTTCTTGTCGACCTGTTGGATGATATAGACCTTGTTGACGCTCTTGTTCACGACGCTTTTCATGATGAAGTCGTCGGGCTTTTGGATATCGTTCTCTTCGACGTATTTGGCGATCACGTCGATAAAGGGTTTACCGTAGCGGATAGCCTTACCCTTGCTGACGCCCTGGCATTTCTCCAACTCAACGGTTGTCGTGGGGTAGAGCGTGGCCATATCCTGGAGGGAAGTCTCGAGGAAGATGACGAAAGGCGGCAGGCTCTTCCTTTTCGATTCTTTCTGGCGCACTTCTTTCAGGAGCCCGAATAGATGTTGATCGATGGCGGCGGCCGCGGCAGTCTCGGCCTGTTCTTCCTCATCGTCGGCGTTGGCTTCTTCGAAGAGGTTATTGAGGACGATCTTAAAGGAGCGGGGTTTCTTCAGGAAGTCCTCTCCTTTTTTGGTGATCTTCAGTACTCCATATTCTTCGATATCTTTTTTCAGCAGGTCTTCCAGCAACAACTGGCGCATCAGGGAATTCCAGAGATGCTCGGGGTCGTCTTTCCCGATGCCGAATTCGGAGATCCCTTCGTGGCGGAACATCTGAATCTGGGGTGTCAGGCGGCCGAGCAGGATATGGATAACATAGCCGGTGGCGAAACGTTCGTCGAGGGAGCGGATGGTCTTCAGTACCTTGACTGCTTTGTCCTTTGCCTCAACCCACTCCTTAGGATGGCGGCAGTTGTCGCATTCCCCGCAATTCTCAGTTTCGTATTCCTCACCGAAATAGCTCATCAGCACTTTCCGGCGGCAGACGCCGCTTTCGGCATAGCCGACCATTTCGTTGATCAGCTGGGCGCCGACTTCCCTTTCGCTAAGGGGTTTATCCTTCATAAGGTGTTCCAGCTTGGCAACGTCCTTATGGGAATAATACAGGATGCAATTTCCTTCCAAACCGTCACGGCCGGCACGGCCGGTCTCCTGGTAGTAGTTCTCGATCGACTTGGGAATATTGAAGTGGATAACGAATCTGATGTCCGGCTTGTCAATACCCATTCCAAAGGCGATGGTGGCGACGATCACCTGGACATCTTCATTGAGGAACAGATCCTGTCTTTCGGCCCGCAGCTTGCTGTCCAGGCCGGCGTGATAAGCTACGGCCTTGATGCCGTTGGCGCCGAGCATGTCGGCCAGCTCTTCGGTCGTTTTACGGTTGAGGGTATAGATGATACCGCTCTTTCCTTTTTGCTGAACGATATAGCGAACGATGCTTTTTATTGTCTGGTCCTTCTTGATCTTCGGCTGGATCTCGTAGTAGAGGTTCGGGCGGTTAAAAGAAGAGAGGAAGATATTCGGTTCCCGGAGGCCCAGGTTCTTGATGATATCGCTTTTCACCTTCGGCGTAGCTGTGGCGGTCAGAGCGATCACGGGGATGTTGGGGTTGATCTGATCCATCATTTCGCGGAGCCGGCGGTATTCCGGGCGGAAGTCGTGCCCCCATTCCGAGATACAGTGCGCTTCATCCACGGCAAAAAAAGAGATCTTCAGGTCGCTGAAGAAATCCATATTTTCCTGCTTGGTCAGTGTTTCCGGGGCGACATACAACATTTTGGTATGGCCGTTCAGGAGGTCTTCGTGGACTTCCCGGATCTGCTTCTTGTTCAATGTGGAGTTAAGGAAATGGGCAACGCTGTCCTTGCTGCTATAGCTTCGGACGAGGTCCACCTGATTTTTCATCAGCGCGATCAGGGGGCTGACGATGATGGCGACGCCTTCGCTGATGATGGCGGGCAATTGATAACAAAGGCTTTTTCCGCCGCCAGTCGGCATGATGACGAAAGTATCTTTACCGGATAATAAGCTTTGGATGATCGCATCCTGGTTGTCCTTAAAGGAGTCGAAACCAAACTGTTCCTGAAGATGCGATAATAAGTTACTTGCTGGTTTTGCTACTCTTTTCTCAGATTTGCTGCTTGCGGCCTTGGTTTTTCTTGCGGTTATCTTTTTTGTTTCGGTTGTTGCCATGCTCAAAAATTTTCTTTCTCACTTGTTGCCTGGTCGAAGGGTAACGAACATTCGAGACAAAGGAACAATGATCTCAGATTCTACTTCTGAGGTGTGCGAAATTACACAAAATCAAGCTAAAGTGGTAGCGGATTGTGTTAAAATTGCGCCGTCTATCAAAAACATGCAGAAAAATTTAATGTGTTTTTCTGAACTAAACTGACGGTATGTTGTTACTGGTCAGCATCTTGCGGGGCTGCGGGCGAGAAAGTTCTATAAAAGATATAAATACCGCTGCAAAAGGTGATGGAGTGTTGTAGGTTTGCGACTTTAAAACTGGGCAGAGCCCAGTTTGGTGCCGAATTTCAAAAATCTATGAGCCGGGGTAAAAATATCATCGGAATAGGGAGGGATACCATCAGAAAGGAGGCCGCCTCGGTTGCTGCATTGGAAGCTCTGCTCGACGAACAGTTTGAAAAGGCGGTAGAATTGATATTTGCTTCCAGGGGCAGGATTGTTGTCAGCGGGATCGGGAAGAGCGCGATCGTCGCGCAGAAAATCGTTGCTACGCTGAATTCCACGGGTACGCCGGCGGCTTTCCTTCACGCAGCGGATGCCATTCACGGTGATCTGGGGATGATCCAGGAGCAGGACGTGGTCATGCTGCTCAGTAAGAGCGGCGAAAGCCCGGAGATCAAAATGCTCCTGTCTTTTATCCGGGGTTTTGGCAACCCGCTGATCGGCATGGTAGGCAATCTTCAATCCGGGTTAGCCCGGCAATCCGACATAGTACTGAATGCTTTTGTGGCCCAGGAGGCTTGTCTGAACAACCTGGCTCCGACCAGCAGCACCACGGTGCAGATGGTTTTAGGAGATGCGTTGGCGGTTGCGCTGATGGAGATGCGGGGTTTTGGGACTGAAGACTTCGCCCGTTTTCATCCCGGGGGCAACCTGGGCAAGAGACTTTACCTCCGGGTGCATGAGATCTATGTGCACAATGAACGTCCGAAGGTTAGCGTAGACACGGCTCTCAGGGATGTGATCATGGAGATCACCTCCAGGCGGCTGGGCGCGACCGCCGTTACTGATGGATCAGGCAGACTGCTGGGGATCATTACGGACGGGGACCTCCGCCGGATGCTCGAGAAGAGCGGGATGAACGAGACTACTACGGCAGGAGACATCATGACCAAAAGTCCGAAGACGATCGAGGCGGAGGCGCTGGCGGTTGAAGCGCTCGACCTCATGCGTATCCACGATATAACGCGGCTGGTGGTGACCAGCGGTACGCAATACATGGGATTTATCGATCTGAATAACCTAATTCGAGAAGGCATAATATGAATAAGCACAATTATGTGGTCATTATGGCGGGTGGGATCGGCAGCCGCTTTTGGCCCATGAGCCGCCAGGATTTCCCAAAACAGTTCCTCGATATCCTGAATAGCGGCAAGACCCTCATCCAGTGGACCTATGAGCGGTTTGCGAGTTTTATTCCCGGAAAAAATATCTATGTTGTCACTTCCCAGGAATATGCGGAAATCGTCCATGAACAATTGCCGCAGCTGCCGCCGGAGAATATCCTGGGCGAGCCATCCCGCAAGAACACGGCGCCGTGTATTGCCTATATGTCATTCAAGCTGCAGCAAATGGATCCCAAGGCTTCACTGATCGTGGCGCCTGCGGACCACCTGATCCTGGACAGGACGGGTTTTACCAAGGTTTGCCTGGAGTCGCTGGATTTTGTCAACAAGCACAGCGCTTTTATTACGCTGGGAATCAAGCCCACTTATCCGAATACCGGATATGGTTATATCCAATATGAACAGCATTCGGTTTCCGACAATGTATATAAGGTCAAGACGTTTACGGAAAAGCCCAATCTCGAGCTGGCCAAGACCTTCCTGGCGAGCGGTGATTTCCTGTGGAATGCCGGTATTTTCGTCTGGCAGGTGAAGACGATCATTGCGGCGTTTGAAAAATATCTGCCGGAAATGTATGATGTGTTCAGTTCCGAGAGGGACAAGTTCAACACTCCGGCGGAGAAGCGGGCCCTCGAGCATATTTATCCCCTCTGCACCAATATCTCCATTGACTTCGGCATAATGGAAAAGGCGGACAACGTGTATGTGATCCCCTCTTCATTCGGCTGGAGCGATCTGGGTACCTGGAACAGCGCCTACGAGAATTTGGAGAAGGATTACCTTGACAATGCTGTCGCCGGCGACAATGTGATCGTGATCGATACGGCCAGATGCATGGTCCATGCATCCAATGACAAGCTGCTTCTTCTCCAGGGTCTCGATAATTTCATCGTGGTAGACACTCCGGATGTGCTGATGATCTGCAAACGGGAAAAGGAGCAGGAGATCAAAGAATATGTAGCCGAAGTGAGACGGAACAAGGGAGATCAGTATCTTTAGGGAACAGATATAAGTATCCGGATCAACATGTCTCCCTATCCGCTGCATACCATCCTTTTTTTGGACATCGAAACGGTGTCACAGTATTCCGTCTTCGGGGACTTGCCGGAGGAGTGGAAAGAATTGTGGCGTCATAAAGCGGATAGCCTGAACCGCGATAAGGCCCCGGTCACTCCGGAAGAGATGTATGGCAGGGCGGCCATTTACGCTGAGTTTGGCAAAATCATCTGTATCAGCTGCGGCATCCTGTCCGGGCCGCCGGCGGACCGGAAATTGCTGCTCAAATCATTCCATGGGGACGATGAAAAGGATGTGCTGATGCGATTCTACGACCTGGTGCACAAGTGGGGCTCCGAGGGGCAAAAGTACCTGTGTGCGCACAATGGAAAGGACTTCGATTTTCCTTATCTATGTCGCCGGATGGTCATCCACGGGATGCCGCTTCCTTCCGTGCTCAATCTGTCCGGGAAGAAGCCCTGGGAGATCCCGCATCTGGATACGATGGAACTATGGAAATTCGGCGAATACAAGAACTATATTTCATTGAATTTGCTGGCTCACACGTTGGGTATCCCCACGCCAAAGGATGATATCGACGGCAGTCAGGTAGGCGAGGTCTATTGGGGGCAACGCGACCTGGCACGGATCGTGAACTATTGTCAAAAGGATGTGGTGACTGTGGCCCAAGTTTACCTGCGGCTGCATGGAGAGACACTGGTGCGGTCGGAAAACATTGAACTCAGGTGATATGATCATCAGCAAGCTTCCCGAAGTAGGAACCACTATATTCACGGTCATGAGCTCCCTGGCCGCCGAGCTCGGTGCGGTCAACCTCGGGCAGGGATATCCTGACTTTCCGATGAATGAAGAGTTGGTAGCGCTTGTCTCGCAGGCGATGCGTGACGGGCATAACCAATACGTGCATGTAAATGGGCTGGCTGCACTGCGCAAAGTGCTGGCGGCGAAGATCGACGGCCTTTATGGGGTAACGGTAGATCCGGAGACGCAAATCACGGTGACACCGGGCGGAACTTATGCGATTTACACGGCGCTGACGACCGTGTTACGGCCAGGCGATGAGGTGATCGTCCTTGAGCCCGCGTATGACAGTTATATTCCCAATATCGAGATCAATGGCGCCATCCCGGTGCGGATAGATCTACGGTTCCCTGATTACCGGATCGACTGGGATCAGGTGCGGCGGCGGGTTACGGCCAGGACCCGGATGATCCTACTGAATTCGCCGCATAATCCTACGGGAGCGGTGCTGCGCCAGGACGATATGGAGCAGCTGGCCAGTGTGGTGGCGGGAACGAACATCCTGATCCACTCCGACGAAGTATATGAGCATCTGATCTTCGACGGGATCCCGCATCAATCGATCCTGCGGTACCCGGATCTGCTGGAGCGGGCGTTTGTGTCCTTTTCGTTCGGAAAGATTTACCACTGTACCGGATGGAAATTGGGGTACAGCGTGTCGTCTCCCGCTTTAATGAAGGAGTTCCGAAAGGTCCATCAGTTCAATTGCTTTAGCTGTCATTCGCCTTCTCAGTATGGGCTGGCCCGGTTCCTGACGAACAAGGATTCCTATCTTACGTTGGGCGCTTTTATGCAGCAGAAGCGGGATTATTTTGCGCGGCTGATGGAGCAGACGCGGTTCACTCCCCTACCCTCATACGGAAGCTATTTTCAATTATACAGCTACGAGCAGATCAGCGATGAGGCGGATGCGGCGTTTGCCATCCGGCTGACGAAAGAATATGGAGTGGCGGTTATTCCGGTCTCGGTCTTTTATAAGTCCGGGAAGGATGACCGGGTGGTGCGCTTTTGTTTTGCGAAAAAGGAATCCACGCTGGATGCGGCGGCGGAGCGCTTAATAAAAATCGTATGACGACAATCAATACGCTGGTCTTCGATCTTGGCGGAGTGCTGATCGACTGGAATCCGGACTATCTATATAATAAGATCATCCCGGATGAAAAGGAGCGGAAATGGTTCCTGTCCACGATCTGTACGCCGGACTGGAACGAGGAACAGGATGCTGGCCGAAGTCTGAGGGAGGCAACGGAGCACCTGGTCAGCAAGTATCCCGGGCATGAAGCGGCCATCCGGGCCTATTACGATCGCTGGACGGAGATGCTGGGCGGGCCTATTCATGAGACGGTGGAAATTTTCAGGGAACTGAAATTTGGCCAGGGTGGCAAGGCGGGGGCGGGGCATTTGAAATTATATGCGCTGACAAACTGGAGTGCGGAGACGTTCCCGGTCGCATTGGAATTGTATGAATTTTTGCACTGGTTCGATGGGCGGCTGGTATCCGGGGAGGAGAGGATGCGAAAGCCGTTCCCTGAGATCTATCAGCTGCTGGTCGAACGGTTCGGGATCGAGCCGCAAAAGGCCATTTACGTGGATGACAATATCAGGAATGTAATACCCGCGCGGCAGTTGGGGTTTCATGGGATCCATTTTCGGACGCCGGAGCTTTTTCGGGATGAGCTAAAAGGGTTGGGGGTGTTGTGAGGTTTGTAGGGGGTGGTTGCCGTTCGGGGCGGCTATTTCAGGAGCTGGTAGACGATCAGGCTGGCTATGTAGGCCAGGCTGGTCATATAGACAAGTTGGATGGCGGGCCATTTCCAACCGCGGGTTTCGCGGCGGACGACTGCCAGCGTGCTCATGCACTGCATGGCAAAGACATAGAATATCATCAGGGAAACGCCGGTGGCCAAGGTATAGACGGGGGTTCCATCTTCCCGCCGGGCGGACTGCATTCGCTGGCGCAGGGTCTGCTGGTCGGCGTCCTTTCCGCCTTCAACGCTATAGAGGGTGGCCATGGTGCCGACAAAGACTTCCCGGGCGGCGAAGGAGGTAATGAGGGCGATACCTATTTTCCAGTCGTAGCCAAGTGGATGGATGACCGGCTCAATGATCTTGCCGAGGCGGCCGGCGTACGAGTTCTCGAGTTTCGCGGATTGATTATTTGGGGAAACGGAACCCGGCCCGAAAGAGCTTAGGGCCCAGAGGATCAGGCTGATCACCATGATGACCTTACCGGCGTCGGTCACGAAGATGCGGGCTTTATTTACCATCGTCACCACAACATTATTCCAGCGGGGCGCCCGGTACATAGGCAATTCCAGGATAAAAAAGCTTTTCTCTTTCAGCCGGATGAACCATTTCGCGACGTAGCTCACGATCATGGCCATCAGCAGACCCAGCATGTATAGTCCCATCATAACCAGGCCCTGCAGGCTAAAGATCCCCAACACATCCTTTCGGGGAATAACGAGGGCGATCAGCATGGTATATACGGGAAGCCGCGCGCTGCAACTCATCAGCGGGGTGATCAGGATGGTCAGGAGCCTTTCTTTCCGGTTCTCTATGTTGCGGGCGCTCATAATGGCGGGAACGGCGCAGGCGAAACCGCTGATCATCGGCATAACGCTTTTCCCGTTCAGCCCCACTTTACGCATAAGCTTATCAGTGAGGAAGCTGATGCGGGCCATATAGCCGGTATCTTCCAGGACGGTGATCAGTCCGAACAGGATCATGATCTGCGGGACGAAGACCAGGATACCGCTTAGTCCGGCGAGCAGCCCGTTCACCAGCAGGTTACTCCACCAGGCAGCCGGAAGTGTTTGGCCCAGCCAGCCGCCCAACCGGGAAAAGGACCAGTCGATGGCGTCCATCGGGAATTGCGCGAGCCAAAAAACGCTTTGGAAGAGCAGGAAAAGGACGGCCAGAAGGATGATATAGCCCCAGGTCCGGTCCAGGAAGAGCTTGTCCAGGCGTTCGGTGAACAGGGTTTTTTCCAGGGGGTCCGGCTCCGAGACGGTGTGCTTCATGATCGTACGGATCCGCGAGTAACGTTGAAGGATCTCTTCCGCCTGGATGCGGGTATGGTTGAAGTTATGCGCGGTTTCAATCTGTTCCACCCCGGATTGCAGGGTTGGGGTGAGATGGAAATGTTCGTGGTTGATCAGGTAATGGATGGCGGTATAGTCGCTGATCTCCGGAAACAGGCGACGGACGTCCTGAATGGCGCCGGATGCCAGGTTTTGGTTTGGGATAAAGTCCCGTGGCGGAGCGTGGTGAAGTTGACGGGCGCGCCACTCCACCGTCTTCTTTAGCTGGGGGATCCCTTTGTTTTTCCGGGGGTTGACGATCACGATGGGGATACCCAGTTCGCGTTCAAGACCTTCGACGTCAATCTCGATGCCCTTTTTTCCAGCAAGGTCCATCATGGTCAGTGCGACGACGACGGGTATTTTCAAGTCGATGATCTGGGAGCAAAACAGGAGGTTCCGCTTGAGGTTGCTGGCGTCAACGAGCAGGATAACCATGTCTGCCCGGATCGCGGGGTCCTGGTTAAGGAGGACCTTATAGGTCACCCACTCGTCGCCTCGTTTGGGATAAAGGCTGTAGGTACCTGGCAGGTCGATGATGGTGGCCCTGATATCCGGGGCCAGGCTTGTGGGGCCGCTCTTTTTGTCCACCGTGACGCCCGGGAAATTGCCTACTTTCTGGTTCAGGCCGGTAAGAGCGTTGAAGAGGGAGCTTTTCCCGCTGTTCGGATTGCCTACAAGGGCAATATGGAGGTTATTTTGTTTTGCCATTGACGACCGCAAAGGGCCCGGTTAAGGAGGGCAAAGGTAGTGGGCGGAGGGTTAACCCTATTTACGAAATGGGGAACTTAGCGTTAGAGGACGATCAATTTACCATTTTCGTAAACTGGAAGAACCGGAGCAAGATCGGGGGTCAAACAATACCGGATATCTTTTTCGAGCCCGTGTCCCATCAGGCGGTGATAATGGGAGGCATCCTTGGTCTTCATGAATTCGAACATATCGTTGTTTGCGTTTGCATCCAGGTAAAGCGTCTCGGCGATCTGGGAGGAATCGCAGTTGATCGAAAAATGGTCTTTTACCTGGTGGATAACGGCGCCGGCGAAAAGGAGGTCTTCGATGTTGACCTTGTCTTTCCAGGCTGCACAGGCCAGGACAACAGGCAGGTTCTGGTCGATCAGGAAGTTACAAACCGAGCGGAGGTTGGAAAAGGAGCCGGTAACGATCTGTCCGGCGCCGCGGTCCAGAGCCATATGAAGGAGTTTGGTACCATTAGTTGTTGTCAGGACGAGGGTTTTGCCGGCAATGAATGGCCGGGAATATTCGAAAGGGGAGTTGCCGTGTTCCAGTCCTTCGGCGATCGTCCCGTCGCGTTCGCCTGCGGTAATGCCGTCTATCTGGCGGCCGAGCTCGATACATTTGGCCACGCTGTCGACGGGGATGACGCATTTTGCGCCGTTATGGAGGGCAGTGGCGATGGTGGAAGTGGCGCGAAGAACATCAATGATCACTACGATCGCGTGGTTCACGTCGTATAGATGCAACAACGCAGGGGACAGGGCCGTTTGTAACGATGGTCTAGGGTTTGTCAACATTTTTTATTTTTCCAAAATGAATTTCCATTTATCCGATTCTGCGTACTCTTTGATAGTCTTATTACGGGTTTCCAGCAAGGTCTTCAAATAGTTGGTCAGGAACAGCCGGTCTGCGAATCTGCCCAGTCTGCCATAGGGTGCTTCGTAGGTGAAAATATCAATGAGCAGGGTTCCGTTGTCGATCCGTTTAAAATAATGTTCATGCCGGAAGCTTTTGAAATCCCCGTCCACCATCTCATCGGTAAATGACAGCGGCGGGTCCATGGAGGTGATCCGGGACTTCAGGATCCGGATGCGCCGCAGGTGTTTAGCTTTCCAAGTAACCGTTTCGTTAAGGCCGATCAGGCCGCTGGTAGTGCCGGCGATGGCTTCTTCTCCGGTATGGGCCATCGACTTCCGATGAAGATCGATGCTTCTGGCAAGGTCAAAGACCCGTTGGGCAGGGGCTGCGACGAAGGTCGTCAGATGGATGGTGGGCATTTTCTTAATAATAGGTGTTGGATAGTTGGATCGCGTCCTTCTCCACAGAAAAAATCATTCCAAAACCTGGCTGACCTCAGCTAAAGGGGAATTTGACCACTTTAGCCTCCAGGAGCTTATCCCGAACCTTGATATATATTTTGCTATCGATGGCCGAAAAGGGCCTATGGACGTAACCCATGCCGATGGCTTTAGCGAGTGATGGACTTTGGGTGCCTGAGGTCACGCGGCCGATCGGGGCGCCCGAGGAATCTTTGATCTCGTAATCATGGCGGGGAATGCCTTTTTCGACCATTTCGAAGCCCACCAGTTTTTGGGCTGGTCCTTCGGCCTTTTGTCGTTCCAGGATGGGTCGGGCTGTGAAGTCCTTGGTGAATTTGGTGATCCAGCCCAAACCTGCTTCCAGCGGGGAGGTGGTATCGTCGATATCATTACCGTAGAGACAATACCCCATTTCCAGGCGGAGTGTGTCGCGGGCGCCCAGGCCGACGGGTTTCAGGCCCTGCGGGGATCCGACTTCGAATATGCGGTTCCAGATGGTTGCGGCGTCGTCGCCCTTGTCTTCAAAATAGATCTCGATGCCGCCGGCCCCCGTGTAGCCGGTGGCGCTGATCAGGACGTTGTCCACGCCGGCGAACCGGCCTTTTGAGAAAGTATAGTATGTGAGGTTGAGGATATCGATATCAGTGAGCGCCTGCATGATCTTGTTGGCGTTCGGGCCCTGAATGGCGAGGAGACCGGTCTTAGCGGAGATATTGTGCAGTTCGGCCCCTTCTATATTATGGCGGGAGATCCAGTTCCAATCCTTTTCAATATTTGCAGCATTGACGACCAGCATATAAGCCTTGTTGTCCTCGAGGCAGTAAACGATCAGGTCGTCTATGATGCCGCCGGTTTCATTGGTCAGGGCGCTGTATTGCGCTTTTCCAGCGGTCAGCTTCGAGGCGTCGTTGGTGGTGACGCGCTGGATCAGACCCAGGGCCTGTTCGCCTTTCACGATGAACTCGCCCATGTGGCTCACGTCGAAGACCCCTGCGTTGGTGCGCACGGCCTGATGTTCGTCGTTGATGCCGCTATAGCTGATGGGCATATTATAACCGGCAAATTCGACCATTTTTGCACCAAGTGCCAGGTGGAAGGGGGTGAAGGGCGTACTCTTCATGGAATGTTTTTGAGCGGCAAATTTATGGTATTTGTCGATATAGTCCCCCGGCAGATGCCGGGGGGCTTTGTTCCAACTTCAACCAACGAGAGTAGTTGTGTTAAATAAAACTCGACAATAGGACGAACGGGGTCGGACCGTGAATAGAGCGCCAAGTGCTGCTCCTGGGAGCGGGGGTATCGGCGTGGTTCTTTTGGGCGGGCGCTTTGTACCGGTAGGTACCGTTGCCCGGCTGGGCCTGCTTTTCAGGGGATTCGGATTTTTCCTTTTTCTCCGGGTGTTCAGGTTTCTCGGGGTGTTCGGGGTGTTCGGGAAGGTCCTCAAATTTGCCAATGGCGCTGAGGGGTTCCAGGCCGCCAGCCGTCATAATATACTGGATGCCGCTTTTCCAATGGTAGTTATTTTCCAGGCTAAAACCTTCATCATCATAATTATTGTCATACCGGTCTTCGTTATCGAAATTGACATGGCCGCGGCCCACGTGCAGGTTGACCCAGTCATAGCGGTTGACGGAATTATCCATCATGATCTTCTTTCCTATTGGTATATAGACGGCGACAATGACCTGTTGGTTACGGAATTTCTGTTCCCGGTTTATAGAAAATCCGCCGGGAAGCTGGATGATGCTGTCGGACTGGCTGACGGGAAAGCTGATCTGCCGGGCGTGGTCGAGGGCGGAATTTGTACTGCTACCGAGGCTACCCCGGAGGATGCGGACGTGATAGCTGGAATCGTCGCTCCGCAGCACCTTGATCTGGACGGTGCTCAGGACTACGCTGTCCTCGCTGATGGTATAAAAGAATCCGTTGTGTCTCCAGTTGCGTCTCCAGCCATTACCGAACCACCAGTCTTCGTCGTCATAAAAATCCCGGTGAACGTTTTGACGCGCGCGGATGATCAAATTACCGTGAGAAGGCTGGCTAATTGCGAAATCTTCTTCCGAATGGGCGCGGGCCCTAAAGTTGTTGATGACCATGGCGGACAGGACGACAAAGCTGATCAGGCCGATGACCCAGAGGGTGGCGAACATATAGCCAAGGTAATGCCGTTGGGACCGGATCCCCGTGATGCGGCGGATCAGCCAGGTCAGGAGCGCGATAATGGGTAAGACGAGGCAAAGGAAAAAGCTCGCCCAAGCCAGGATATTCTGCCAGAAACCGTCCAGTACATAGCTTTTCAGATCGAGGAGGCCGCCGCCGCTAAAGGCCAGGGCGACCAGGGCCATGACAAGGCCAAAGGCGATGAGCCCGGCGATCGTCAGGAAGAAGGCCTTGAACACCACGCCGATCGCGTGACCGATCCCGGTGCTGCCCGAACGTGCGGCCGAACCCGCTTCAGCGCTGAAATTCTGGACATTCTGGCGGATCTGGGTACCCATCTGCTGGCCTGCGTTTTGAAAGCTCTCCTTCATTTCGGCGCCCATTTCTTTGGCGCGGCCTTTTAAGGTTTCGAGGTCGCTCTTTACGGTATTTTTGATAGACTCCAGGTCGATCTTCTCGCCGCGCATTTCGAGCTTTTCGGTAGCTGTGTTAGCTTCCGGCAGGACGATCCAGAGAACGATATAGGCAATGAAGAGGCTCCAGCCGAAGCCGTCAAAGAAGATATGGCCGCCCCAGTTGAACATATGCCACCAGATATTCCGGAAGATCGAGGAAGCGAGCCCGATAATGATGGGCAGGGCGAAGATGAGGCGGGGGATCCAGACCTCTATGTGGAAATAGGCCGCAAGGCCGCTGGCGACGCCTCCGATCACGCGATCATCCGGATTGCGGTAGAGCCTTTTGCGCGCTCTGGTCGTCAGCGTCTTGGTTGGCAGGACGATCCAGAGGATAATATAGAGCAATAAGCCGGCGCCCCAGGTAAGGGTCACCAGGACAAACAAGAGGCGGACGACGACCGGGTCCAGTTTCAGATAGTTAGCCAGGCCAGCGCAGACCCCGCCGAGGACTCTATCGTTGGAGGCGCGGAACAGGCGGCGGGGTTCTTCGGCGGCTGCGGCGGCGGCGGGTCCATTTGCCTGTGGGCCACTGGTATTGGCGCCTGTGCTGCTGCCGGCACCGGTTGCCGACCTGGTATGGGCGGAGGTCTCCGGCTCTTCTCCGGCAAATTCTTCCGGCCGGCCCATGCTTGCGATGATGGCGTTGACATCGTCATCGGTGATGCAGACTGCCCCTTTTTTCAGCTTGTCGGCGAAGAGCTCTGAGAAGCGATTCTCTATATCGCTGATGATCTCGTCGCGCCCTTCTTCGTTCGCGAAATACCGGCGCAGACTATCGACGTACTGCTGAAGGATCTCATAGGCGGTCTCTTCAATCGGGATTACCCGGCTATGAAAGTTTATATTAATAATCTTTTTCATACAAATGATAGTTTGACGGTTGAAATTTAGAAGTCTTGAGTTTTTAAGGGTGGTCAGTTCTTTTGGGTCAGGGCGTGAACGGCATTGGTGAGTTCGTTCCAGGTCTCCTGTAGTTCCCCGTAAAATGTCTCACCTTTTGGGGTCAGGGAAAAATATTTGCGGGGTGGGCCGGAGTTGCTTTCTACCCAACGGTAGGTCAGCATGTCTGCATTTTTCAACCGGGTCAGGAGGGGGTAGAGGGTACCTTCCAGGATATTCAGGTTGGCGGCTTTCATCTCTTCCACTATATCGGAGGGATATGCTTCGCCGCGCCTGATCACCGAGAGGATGCAAAACTCCAAAATACCCTTTCGCATTTGGCTTTGAGTATTCTCGATATTCATACGCTTAAAGTTTTATTGTAACAACCGAGTCTTATGATAACAGCCCAAAGGTAGGACGAACTTTAGTACTATGCAACACAAAGTACTGTTTTAAGGAAGGTAATTTTTATAGGCTAGTAATTGGAATATGAACGGCAATTAGGTGGGATGAACGGTAGCATTTGATTAATGCATGCTTTTGAACCCAATAAGATTAAAATAAGATTAAAAAAATTGATGAAAAACGATGGACGTGGCGGGTTTAAGGCGTAATTTTGAGGCTGACCCCTAAAGGCCGTTCAGCAGATGAAATTGATTCTCTGTTTCTTAATTGGAGCTGCATCCGCCATGCTATTGCTATATATGTTCAATTTATAGGCTTCTTTCCGCATTGCTGCCAGGGGGCGGCATTGCTTCATAGGCTCATTTTTTCAGCCCGATCTCCCGCAGCCTTTCTTCCAGGTATTCACCTGCCGTTGCGTCCGGATAAGTTTTTGGATGGGTCGCGTCTATGCAGCCGGGCAGGCAGGCGAGGCTCATGTTGCTTCTGGGGTGCAGGAAGAAAGGAATAGAATAACGGGAGCTGCCCCATTTTTCGCGGGGGGGATTCACGACGCGGTGGGTAGTGGATTTAAGTCTGTTATTGGTAAGTCTTGCCAGCATATCACCTACGTTGACGACGATCTGTTCCGGGAGGGAGGTGACGGGAACCCATTCGTTCCGTTTCGAGAGGATCTCGAGGCCGTCGGCGGAGGCGCCTATCAGAAGGGTGATCAGGTTGATGTCTTCGTGTTGTTCTGCGCGGATCGCTGACTTTGGCTCGGCGGTGATTGGCGGATAGTGGATCGCACGCAGGATGGAGTTCCCATTGCGGATATAGGGGTCGAAATATTTTTCTGCGAGGCCGAGATAGAGGGCGATGGCTTTTAGCAGGAGGCCCCCGGAATGCTCGAAGGAGCGATAGGCTTTTGAGAAGATGGGGTTGAATTCGGGCAGCTCTGTGACGATGACGTTATCGGGGTATTCGCTTTTAATGGGGTCTCCGTCCTCCACGGTCTGGCCGAACTGAAAGAATTCCTTCAGGTCCGGCGCGGCGCTGCCCTTCGCATGTTCCTTGCCGAAAGAGGTATAGCCACGCTGGCCGGCCAGCCCGGGGATCTCATATTTGTTTTTGGTTGCCTGTGGCAGTGAAAAGAAGGACGTCGTGTTCCGGTAGAGACCCTGGATCGTGGTGTCGGAGATGCCGTGGTTTTTCACCGCTACGAATCCCACATCCTCATAAGCCCGGCCGAGCGCGGATACAAAGGAGGCTTTTTGTGCAGCGGCGCCGGAGAATTCGGACAGGTCGACAACGGGGATGGCCATAGATAAGAATTTTAGGCGAAAATACTAAAATTCAGCGCTCTTGGGTGCTCGGGGAAAGGCGATGACATCCCGGATATTCGTCATGCCCGTAATAAAGAGCATCATCCGCTCGAATCCCAGCCCGAAGCCAGCATGCGGCACGGTCCCGAAGCGTCGGGTATCGAGGTACCACCACATTTCGTCTGTGGGGATGCGCATTTCCTGCATTCTTTTCTCAAGCCGTTCGAGTCGTTCCTCGCGCTGTGAGCCGCCGACGATCTCTCCTATTCCGGGAACGAGGATGTCCATGGCGGCGACCGTCTTTCCGTCGTCGTTTTGGCGCATATAGAAGGCCTTGATATCTTTTGGATAGCCGGTAACGATCACTGGTTTTTTGAAATGCCTTTCCACGAGATAGCGTTCGTGTTCGCTTTGCAGATCAATGCCCCATTTGACCTCATACTGGAATTTCTTCTTTTTATATGCCGGGGATTGCAGAAGGATGTCGATGGCTTCGGTATATGTGATCCGTTCGAACTGGTTGTTGAGCACGAATTCCAGCTTTTCGATCAATCCCAGTTCACTCCGCTCGGCCTGCGGCTTCTGCTTCTCTTCTTCTGCCAGTCTGGTAGCCAGGAATTCGAGGTCATCGCGATTGTTGTCCATGACGTAGCGAATCAGATAGCGGATAAAAGATTCGGCGAGGTTCATATTGTCTTCGAGATCGTAGAAGGCCATTTCGGGTTCGATCATCCAGAATTCCGCGAGGTGCCGCGCGGTATTGGAGTTTTCTGCCCTGAAGGTTGGGCCGAAGGTATAGATCTCGCTAAATGCCATGGCGCCGAGTTCTCCTTCAAGCTGGCCGCTGACGGTCAGGTTGGTTATGCGACCGAAGAAGTCTTCACGAAAGTCGACAGAGCCGTCCTCACGGCGCGGAGGGTTGTCGAATGGGAGGGTGCTTACTCGGAACATTTCCCCCGCGCCTTCCGCGTCCGAAGCGGTGATGATGGGCGTGTGGAGATAGACGAAGCCGTTCTCGTTAAAGAATTTGTGGATTGCGAAGGCCAGCGCATGGCGGACGCGGAATACGGCGCCGAAAGTCTGGGTGCGGAAGCGCAAATGCGCAATTTCGCGAAGGTATTCCAGGCTGGGCCTGTTCTTTAGCTGAAGCGGATATTTTTCAGGGTTGCATTCGCCGAGTACATCGATGGTGCGGGCTTTGACCTCCACGGCCTGGCCCTTGCCCAGAGATGGGATGAGCTGTCCGGTGACCTTCAGGGATGCACCGGGAGTGATCTTTCGCAGCAGGTCGTCGTCATACCCGCCCAATTCCACTACGATCTGCAGGTTATTGTTGGTGGAGCCGTCGTTCAGGGCTATGAATTGATTATTCCGGAAACTGCGAACCCATCCCATTGCGGTTATTTCCTGATTATTGGGTTCCATTTTCAAAATATCTTTCACTTTCGATCTTGTATTGAACATATCATAACATTGAAGGGCTGCAAAGATAAGAACGGGACTATTCTAATCACTTTGATATTCCTTCAAATATCGGACGGTCGCTAAGAAAAATCCTGAAGAAAAAATTTTTATTGCTAATTTTATTGGCAAATTATTAATGATTATGTCACTTGAAAAGCTTTGTGAAGATGTACTTGACGTTATTGAAACGGCTCGTGACAAAGTGTTTAGAACCGCAAACGTTGCGGTTGTTCGGTCTTATTGGGAGATTGGCAGGCTCATGCTGGAAGAAGAGCAGAATGGCTCTGATAGAGCGGCTTATGGTAAGCAAGTTGTTGAATTGTTATCCAAACGTCTACAGTCAATTTACGGCAAAGGGTATAATAAAACCAACTTGTGGTATATGAGACAGTTTTATAGGCTATTTGAGAATCCTCACGCATTGCGTGGAGAATTAAGCTGGACTCATTACCGCCTTTTATTGAAGGTAGAAGAGAAGTCTGCCCGGACTTTCTATATGGAAGAAGCTACTGTAGGTAATTGGAACACCAGGACCCTGGAAAGGCAAATCAACAGCCTTTATTATGAAAGAATACTGATGAGCAGCAAACAAAGTCGACCGGAAATAAGGGCGGAAGCAGAGTCAAAAAATGTAGTCATGCAGCCGGGAGATATTATCGAAGACCCGTATGTTTTGGATTTTTTAGGTTTAAAACAAGAATATACTTTGTACGAAAAGGAATTAGAGCAGCTGCTAATCAGTAAGTTACAAGATTTTTTACTGGAACTTGGCAAAGGTTTTTCTTTTGTAACCAGGCAATATAGAATCTCTACGGAAGAAAGCAGTAAGCATTTTCATGTTGACCTTGTCTTTTATAACTATATACTCAAGTGCTTTTTGCTTATCGACCTTAAAACCACCGAATTGAACCATCAGGATATTGGTCAGATGGATTTTTATGTACGTTATTTTGAGGACAAAGTGCGGCAAAATATAGACTATATCTACCATGAGAAGATGAATTAACAAGAGAGTTGGAGAGAGAAAAACAGGAAATAGAAACGGAGAGAACCCTTCAAAACGCAGAATAGATTCTAAACACTGTAATCGTACATTTGCATCTGGGTACCGGCCGATCTCTCTTTTTTATGCCTCAATGGCCTGATGGCCAGGGGGTTTCTAAAAAATTTTTGAATTTATCAAATTTTGTGCTAAAATTGCAGTGGAATTAAGCTGATTAGTTTCCTTTTCCAATGCTCACAGCTCATCAGTTTTAACCCTTTCGGATCATAATAATCAAAATTCATTTCAAACATTTTCAATTAGACAGGCTCACTGTTTGAGAATGGTGTTCAACTCTCAAGTTTTTTTATGTACGATATTCTCCAATTGAACGACATGCTCGTTCCAGAACTCCTCGATATTGCAGAGCAGTTAAAGATCACAGGCGCCAAAAAGCTGGAAAAGCAGGACCTCGTTTACAAAATTCTCGATAAACAGGCAATTACGGCAAAGGACAGCAAGTCCGATAATGATGACGCTTCGCCTAAGCGTAAGCGCATTATCAAAACATCCACTGCGAACAGTACGGAGGAAGCGATCGTGGAAAGCGGGGATGAAAAGCCGAAAAAGACGGAAATAAAGAAAGATACCCGCAAAAAAGAAGAGAAACCCATAGAGAAGCCCGTCGTTCTGAAAAAGGTGGCGGGGAAGAAGAAGGAAGAAGAGCAGGAAGCCGCGTCGGCTCCTGTTGCCAAGGCGGCCCCGAGGGTTCAGCCGGCGCACGAACGGCAGACCCACGAGCGGCAGGCTCACGAACGGCAAACGCATGACCGTCCCGCGCTTGAGCGGCCGGCAAGGCAGGACAGCAGGCAGGAACGTCCGGATCGGCCCGATCCGGTTAGGCAGGAGCAAGTAAGGCATGAGCCGCGACACGAACAGCGGTATGACCAGCAAAGGCCGGAAGGCGAGGAGTCGGACGAGCAGTTGGAGGCCGGCCAGGATGAGACGCTGACGAACCCCGATGAGCAGGAAGGCGGCGAACAATTTGCCGAAGGCCGCACGGGCGATGCACAGGCAGGGCGGTCATATCCGCAACGCCGGAATGAGGCCTTCAATATCGAGTTTGACGGCGTTATCCAGGCGGAAGGCGTACTGGAAATGATGCCTGACGGATATGGTTTTCTTCGCAGCAGTGATTACAACTATCTATCTTCCCCCGATGACGTATATGTATCCCCGTCGCAGATCAAGCTATTCGGCCTGAAGACGGGCGACACGGTGCTGGGTTCGGTCCGGCCGCCTAAAGAGGGGGAAAAGTATTTTGCGTTGCTGAAGGTGGAAACCATCAACAACAAAGGCCCGGAAGAGGTGCGGGACCGGGTACCGTTCGATTATCTGACGCCGTTGTTCCCGTTTGAGAAAATGAATCTGTTCACGACGCCAAGCGACTATTCCACGCGCATCATCGACCTGTTCACGCCGATCGGCAAGGGGCAGCGTGGTTTGATCGTGGCACAGCCGAAGACCGGTAAGACGATGTTGTTAAAGGCGGTGGCGAATGCCATTGCGGCAAACCATCCCGAATGTTATCTGATGATCGTGCTGGTGGATGAGCGTCCTGAGGAAGTGACCGATATGGAGCGCAGCGTAAAGGCGGAGGTTATTGCGTCTACTTTCGACGAGCCGGCTGAAAAGCACGTAAAAGTTTCGACGATCGCGCTACAGAAGGCCAAGAGGCTGGTAGAATGCGGGCATGATGTCGTCATATTGCTGGATTCCATCACCAGGTTAGCCCGGGCCCACAATACGGTAGCGCCTGCCTCCGGGAAGGTACTTTCCGGCGGTGTTGAAGCCAATGCCATGCAAAAACCGAAGCAGTTCTTCGGCGCGGCCCGGAAGATCGAGAATGGCGGGTCGTTAACGATACTTGCGACGGCGTTGATCGATACCGGGTCAAAAATGGATGAAGTGATCTTTGAGGAATTCAAGGGTACCGGCAATATGGAATTGCAACTGGAGCGCCGGCTGTCCAATCGCCGGATCTATCCAGCCATCGACCTCGTGTCGTCTTCAACCCGGCGGGATGATCTGCTGCTGGAAAGAGATGTTCTTCAGCGAATGAACCTGTTGCGGCTTTACCTGAATGACATGAATGCAGAGGAGGCAATGAATGAGCTCCTCAAGCGGATGCGGGGCACGAAGAGCAACGAAGAATTCCTGGCGAGCATGAGCAGCTAGAGCAATTCGTCTATCTTTTTTGCGAGTTTCCTGTCTTTTTCGGTAACGATATCACCCGCGCTGTGCGTAGAGAGGTGGATTTCTACCTTGTTGTAGACGTTGGACCAATCGGGGTGGTGGTCCATTTTTTCGGCTTCGAGCGCGACGCGCGTCATGAAAGCGAAGGCTTCCGAGAAATTTTTGAACTCGAATTTGCGGTAAAGCGCGTTGTTTTTTTCTTCCCACATGGTGATAATTTTTAACGGGCCTCCGGCGCCGTTTGGTGATAGATTTTAGAAGATGAGGTGTCCCTTATTCTTTATTTTTTCCTGCGACAGTTCCATTACGAGTTGTATGCCAGGTACGGACCGGACAGAATTCATGAGGTCGGTCATTTTATTTTCCGATACGGTATCGCCTTTCTGCAACCAGAGAAAATCGAGGTGCTTGAACTCGGGCAGAAGGTATTCCCCTTCGAATTGATTGTTGTAGAGGAAGTGTTCGAGGGCATTCCCCGGCTCGTGATATTCGTAGATGCCGAAAAAGTACAACCTTTTTTTTCTGGTCAGCTGGATCTCGAGGTCATGGTTGCTGCGGAAATCGAAGCGAAGGCGGTTATTGAGTTGCCAGACCAGTTGATAGCCCTTTATCGGTGCGACGATACCGATCAGCCGGGTGTTCTCGAAGAACCCGTCGGTCATGTCGTCTATGTTGAGCTTCAATTTCATTCGCTGGACAGGAGGCGGCCACGGGTATCCGCGGCTTCGATTAGGGAATAGATATATTTCACAACCTGCATTTCCCCCTGGCAGTTAGCCGGGTCATTCGGGTCATTGGCGGATCCGGTCCCCGTCGAGAAGACGAGCACGGGGACCTTTTGCCGGTAGAAAGCGGTGTGGTCGCCGGGTCGGGCGGCGCTGCTGTCGAAATGGATAGAAAGGGCCTTTCTGTCGCGGACGGAATTGCCGATCGTGGTCCAGGCAGCGGAGGTATTGTAGCCACCGATGGTCAGCGCATGTGTGGCATCGTTGAGAGTCCCCAGTTGGTCAAGCTCCAGCAGGTAATTCACTCTTTTGAGATCGATCGCGGGGTGGCCGGTGTAATAAGCCGAGCCCGGCCAATCGAGTCCGCTGCCTGAAAAGACGATAAAGAGGTAGTTATTGCTTTTAAGCTTTGATGCGCTCAGTAGCCGGGCCAGTTCGATCATTCCGGCCAGCCCGCTGCTGTTGTCGTAGCGGGCTCCGATCATCACGGTTGTAGGGGCGCCGTTGTCAAGAAAAGCGACCACGTTATTCCCGGTACGTTCTTTTTCGGTGTAGGCGATCCGGATCCGGATGTCCACCGAGGCCGACTCATCCTTCAGGAATTTTCGCTTGGCTTCGTGGGTGATGTACAGGACGGGGATGGCGGCGGGTTCGGCTTTGTCTTTCGGATCGAAGCCCAGCTTGTCTTTATCGAAGCGGGCCGATGAATTGTACAGGATCAGCGCCGTGGCGCCCTTTTTTCCGCAGGCGGCGGCTTTGTCCCGGATCATGCCCATGAGATCGAAATGGGGATCATCGGCGGCCGTTTCAAGCCATTCCTTGAGATCCTGGAACCAGGGAACCCCGCTTTCCTGCAGGGCGATGGCGGGAGATCCGGCGACTTCGCCGGCCGGGCTGAGGGAGAGGGGGAACCAGTCTTTCCCGGTGGCCAGTGCTCTTTCGTCGACCGTGAACAACGCATTGTCAGCGATCTGTCTGCCTTCGTCGATCGTGAAGGTTTGAAGCCAGCCATTATGGTCTCCTTTTGGCCGCGCGCCGGTCTTGCTGAGTTCGGAGATGACGTAGTCGCCGGTTGCTTTCTCCCCGGGAGAACCCATGGCGCGGCCTCCCGCCGTGTCGGCGGAGAGGGATCGGATATGTGTTTGGAGGTTGGTCAATAAGATCTTGTCGGTCTTGCTAATTTTTTGGGAATCAGCGGATAAACAAGCAAGGAGTAGGGCGGGAAGGTAAATATGAATACGCGGCTTCATCGCGACTAAAGTTACGATGGATTTATTTTCTACACTCACCTTTTTTCCTTTAGTTTTGCAGATTGGCCCTTCCGCAGTCGACCTATAGTCCTGATCGGGAAAGGGATTTGTTAAAAAACTATATGGCGTTACCGCACCTTATCAAGTATGTGTATACCAATGGGACCGATGAAGTGATCCGACGGGGAAAGAAGATCCATGCAATTGGTTACGTAGAATTGATCGAATATGATGAGCTGTTCGAATCCGTCACCTTCCGGGTAAAGGACGACAGCTATACCACCTACTACAAAGTCTATGTACAGAAGTTCAAGGATGCCAAGACCCTCTCCATCCGGTGCAGTTGCCCCTATAATCTGGGAGATATTTGCCGGCATGAAGCGGGGGCGTTGATCCAGCTGCAGGAGCTTCTGGACCGGAATATGCTCAAGGCTGAAGAGGTGCGCTATGACCAGCGGCATACCGTTGTGAAAATGAAGTTCATCGATCTGAAGAGCATCCGGGTGCTATGCTCTCAGCAGACCCTGGCCGAGGCGGAGAAATATCTAAGGACGCAGCGGGCGCAGATCGAGTATGCCAAGGATGAGGTCGTCAAGGCCTCCGTTGAAATTGACGGCCAGGTTTACCAGGTGGTCATCAGGAAGAATGAGGAACGGAACTTTGATACGAGCAGCGACTATGACGACACAGCGCATCCGTTAAACCTGCCGAAGGTTATCGTCTTTTTGCAGTTGCTCCATGCGCACGGCGCGTATTATTTCGAGAGTATCCGCAATTGGGATAAGGAAAAGAACAAGTTGCTGGAGGCATATGGTTATTCCCTGGCTGACGATCTGAAAGGCAAATTCGAGTTTACGTATAAGGAAGGCAAGCCGTTTTTGCGGGTGCTGGATACAGCGATCAAGCGGGTAGCACCGTTGGCGACCAGCAGCAGACCCCGGCCAATGGAAGTCGAAGCGCCGGCTGTGATAGTGCAGGAAGAGGATAAAGCGATCGGCAATCTTCAGCGGGTCGGCGTCGTCTTCCTTTTTAACCACGAAGGTTTTCCCGGATTCGCGCTTGATGCCGTGGCGGGTGAGAGTAATGAAGAGCAGACGGCTTATACGGGGAAGGCGGAGAAAATGGACCTGGCGAAATTCGTCAATGTGGAACCGTTTCCGGAATTCGACCGGCAGCTGGTCCCTTTTTTGCGGAAAATGCAGGGTCAGGAGATCAATAAATACCTGAACCGGAATTCGCCGTTCAGCGGCATCTGGGAGAATATCATCCACCATGAGGAGGACGATCTCCCTGAAGAGACCAAGAAACTGATGGTCGAGTACCTGCATCCTAAGCTCCGGAAATTGTTTGCGGAGCTGAATTCGAGCCATTTCGTCTTTTATCTCAACGGGCACAAACCTTTCAAAACGGCCAGTTTGCAGCCGATGGGGCTTTCAGCGGATTCCATTGTGCCGCAATTCAGCGTAAGCTCGGTTCCTGACGGTTTCGAGGTGTCCTGTTATGTAAAGATCAATGGGCAGGCTGTGGATATCACCCGTAATGAGTGTGCCAGCCCGGTCATCTTCTTCTATAACAACAACGGGTATCTCTGGAACAGGCCGGAAGATATCGCCCTGGCGGAGCAGTTTGCCGGGAAAGAGAAATGGGTCATCAGCCGGGAAGATTGGCCGGCACGGATGCGGGACCTGATCCTGCCGCTCACGCGCGAGTATACAGTGGAGTTCGATCCGGAACTGGTGCGGGAGGTGCGGGACGGGGATCCGGAAAGAAAACTCCTGTTACAGGAGAAGGGGGACTACCTGGTCTTCCAGCCCCTGTTTTCGTATAAAGGGTTCGAGACACGGCCCGGCGGGAAGGACGAGATCATCGTTCCGGATGGCCAGCAGGTGTTGATCGTGCACCGTAACAAGGAAGCGGAGCTGCAATTCTTTCGTAAGCTGGAGTCGTTGCATTCGCAATTCATCCGGCCGGAGGGGTCGCAAAGCCTGGCGTTGAAGGGGGTGGATGTGTTGAAGAACAACTGGTTTTTCCTTTTTGTGGATGCGATGGAGGAGATGAAGGTTCCGGTCTATGGCTACGACGCCCTCAAGAATTTCCGCTTTAATACGGCCAAGCCGCAGACGAAGATCCATATCAGCAGCAATACTGACTGGTTTGATGCCAGGGTGGACATTGTGTTCGGGGATCAGAAGGTCACGATCGCCGATGTGAAGAAGGCGCTTGGCAACCGCCAGCAGTTCGTTCCGCTCCACGACGGGACACTGGGGGTACTGCCCGAGGAATGGATCAAGAAATATTCGCTCCTTTTCCGGGTTGGGGAAGGGAAGAGCAACCAGCTGCGGCTTTCCAAGTATCATATGAGCGTCATCGACGAGCTCTATGACAACCGGAATGAGGAAGAGCTTATTATAAGGCTGGAAGAAAAATACGAGCAGCTCCGGGAATTCAACCGGATCCGGGAGGTGCCGCCGCCTGAGCATCTGTTGCCCATCCTTCGGCCCTACCAGGTACATGGGTTCCACTGGCTGAATTATCTCCAGGATGTCAATTGGGGTGGGATCCTGGCCGACGATATGGGTCTTGGTAAAACGATCCAGGCGCTCTCCTTCCTCCAGCATTTCCGGGACGTAAATGGCCGCCTGAGCTCCCTGGTCGTCTGTCCTACCACGTTGATGTTCAACTGGGAGAATGAGATCAAGAAATTCACGCCCGATCTGACCTATCATATCCATCATGGCGGGGACCGCACCCGTAATAAGGAGGTGCTGGCGGCGTACAACATTATTATCACTACATACGGGACGTTGCGGAGCGACATCAAGCTGTTGCTCGAAATGCCTTTCGATTATGCCGTGCTGGACGAATCGCAGGCGATCAAAAATCCATCCAGCAAGGTCACCAAGGCCGCCTGTCTGCTTCAGGCCAGGCATCGGTTGTGCATGAGCGGTACGCCGTTACAGAACAACACCTTCGATATTTTCGCCCAGATGAATTTCCTGAATCCCGGGATGCTGGGAAGCCTGGAGTTCTTCCGGCAGGAATTTGCGGTGCCGATCGACAAATTCGGGGAGCAGGACCGGAAGGACCATTTGCGCAAGCTGTTGTATCCCTTCATTCTCCGGCGGACCAAGGAGCAGGTGGCCAAGGATCTGCCGGAAAAGACGGAGACCATCCTGTTCTGTGAAATGGAGGATGAGCAGCGGAAGGTCTATGAAGCATACAGGAATGACTATCGCGATAAGATCCTGGGCACGATCGAGACGCAAGGCATCCAGCGCTCCCAGCTCACGATCCTCCAGGGGTTGATGAAGCTACGGCAGATCTGCGATTCGCCGGCGATCCTGAATGAGACAGACAAGTATCCTAACCATTCGATCAAGCTCGACGAGTTGGCACGGGAGATCACGGAAAATATCGGGGATCATAAAGCGCTTATCTTCTCGCAGTTCCTGGGGATGTTGGCCCTGATCCGGGAGCGGTTGAAAGAGCTAGATGTCAAGTTCGAATATTTTGACGGCAGCACCTCTGCCGTGGAACGGGAGCGGGCGATCCAGGCTTTCCAGAATGATGACAGCTGCCGGGTGTTCCTGATCTCGCTGAAGGCTGGCGGCGTCGGTTTGAACCTCACGGCCGCTGACTACGTGTATATCGTGGATCCCTGGTGGAATCCGGCTGTGGAGCAGCAGGCGATCGACCGGACGCACCGGATCGGGCAGACGAAGAATATTTTTGCTTATCGGATGATCTGTAAAGACACGATAGAGGATAAGATCCTGCAATTACAGGAAAAGAAGCGGGTCCTGGCCAAGGATCTGATCGCGGATGATGATGGCTTTGTGAAGAGTCTTACCAGGGCGGATGTGGAGTATCTTTTCTCTTAAAAGTGGATGTGGGGTAGAATTTACCGATAAAATGCCGATAGGGGGTCTTCTCCTGACCCTACGGGCCGGTTATTTTTGCCACTGGTAATTTAAGGAGCATATTGCCAAAAAACCACGGCTTAATTTAGCACCATGACTAAGTATGTCTTCTTGTTGATCATCCTGGGGCTTTTTTACGCAACTCCTTCATTTCCACAGTCCAAGACAAGGGGCTCGGTGCGGGGGGTGATTTTGGACAGCAGCGGAAATAAGCAGCCCCTTTCCAATGCGACGATTTCGGTCCGGCCGTTGGGAGCGGATTCTACGCAGGCGGAATATGCAGTATCGAACAAGCAGGGGGCTTTCGTTTTCCGCGGGCTGCCTGTAGGGCAGTATTTTGTCCTGATCACTTACGAGGGGTATGCGCATATCGGCAGGAATATCCGGATCACGGACAGCAGCGCTAATGTCGATCTTTCGGCCATCTATATGCAGCGCAGCGACGAGGTGCTGGAAGCTGCGATTGTGCAGCGGCCCCCAATGGGGGTCAAAAAGGACACGGTGGAGTACGCTGCCGGTCTTTTTGCGACCAAGCCGAATGCGACGGCTGAGGACCTCATCAAGAAGATGCCGGGCATCCAGGTGGATAACAGCGGGAACGTGACGGCCCAGGGCGAGACCGTGCAGCGGGTGCTGGTCAATGGCAAGCGGTTCTTCAGTGATGATCCCAAGATGGCGACCCGTAATTTGCCGCCGGATGTGATCGATAAGATCCAGGTCTTCGATGATCTGAGCGACCAGTCGAAATTCACGGGGTTTGATGACGGCAACCGGGTAAAGACGATCAATATCGTTACCAAGAAAAATATGCGAAAGGGATATTTCGGCAAGTTTGTGGCGGGCGCCGGAACGGATGAGGATTATGACGAAAGCGTGAATGTGCATCGGTTTTGGGGTGACAACCAGGTTTCGCTTCTTGGTCAGGGGAATGATGTCAACAAGCAGAACTTCACGGCGCAGGATATTTTTGGCGGAGGGGGCGGCGGGCGCCGCGGTGGTGGCGGAGGGGGCGGTGTCGGAGGCGGTGGCGGCGGCGTCAATTCAGGCGGGTCGTCGGGTGCGGCTACCAGTTTCCAGTCAGCGGGCGTTACTACGGTTTGGGGCGGTGGTCTCAACTATAAGAATACGTTTGACAGCGGTAAGATCGACCTGTACGGCAGCTATTTTTTCAATTTCGAGCATACGGTCAATAAGATCACTGACAGCTCGGACAACAATATTAATAGCAGTGTAGGGAGCGACAGCACTACCCAGTCGAGCGGCAATTCCAACACGATCAGCCGGATCGAGAATCACCGGATCTATCTTAACCTCGAGGACCGGTTCGACAGCAATAACTCATTGATCTTTCGTCCTAATATCATTATTCAGCATAGCTATCCCACCGGGTCTTCCTATTCGAGCCTGATCAATGAAACCGGGCAGGTCTATACGGAGAATACGCATACTTCCAGCAGCAACAGGGGCTTCTCCATTCCCAATTCGGACCTGCAATTCCGGCACCGGTTCGCCAAGCCATTCCGGACCATCTCGCTGGATATCAGCGGATCGGCCAGCGTCAACAACGGTTACGGCTATCTCCAGTCCCTCGACAGTTTCTATCAGCCGCCGACCGGGCCGTCCAGCATTAACCTGAATCAATACTATAACGACTCCCTTCATTCCGTGAATATCGTCCCCACCCTATCGTATACCGAGCCTTTGTCCAAACATTCGATCCTGCAACTGAATTACAGCCACAATTATACGCATAGCAGGACGATCAACAATACGTATGACTTTGTGGATTCGGTGAAACAGTATTCGAAATACGACAGTTTGTTCAGCAATTCATATACGTTCACGTCCAATTCCGACAATGTCTCGCTGGCGTGGCGGATCCAGGAGGAGAAATTTAATTTTTCGATCGGTTCGGGTATTCAGTGGATGGAGTTTGCCAGTGTCAATACGACCAAAAACGATCTCACGGTCAAGCGTCCGTATACCAATTTCACTCCAACGGTCAATTTCAGCTACAATTTCTCTTCCACGCAGCATTTCCGGCTAAACTATTCCGGGCGGACCGGCACGCCGTCGGCGGCGCAATTGCAGCCCTTGCTGACCACGTCGGACAGCATCAACTATCAACAGGGCAACCAAAACCTCAAGCCGCAGTTCACTCAATCTATCCGGATGTTGTATGCATCTTTTGATCCGTCCACCAAAAAGGTATTTTTTGCGACAGTGAATGCCAGTATGATCCAGAACGACATCCAGTCTTTGCAGGTAACTCAGCCCGGTGGCCATACGATCAGCACGTTCACCAATCTAAACGGGACGTATAACCTATCGGGGTATTTGAACTACGGATTTCCGCTGAACCGGCCGAAGTCCAATATGAACTTCATCACGAATGTCAATTATTCCCAAAGTCAGACCGAGCTTTACAATGACACTGCTGCCGGGCCGTTCACTCAGATTGCCGGGCCGTTCACTCATCTGTATACGCGGAACACGACGCTGGGTGAAACGATCTCCTGGACGACCAATATCAAGAAGAACTTCGACATGAACCTGAGCGCCAAGTCCTCATATACGATCCCTTCGCGTAGTGGGTTTCCGACAGGCAACTCCAAGAACCAAAGCACTTCCAGCCTCAACTATTTCACCGAGGTCGTGTCCACCGAGTTCACGGCCTATACGAACAGCGGATGGCTGATCGCGGCAAGTTTCGATTATACCTATACGTATACCCATTCGACTACCTACAACGTAAGCTCGCCTATTCTTACGCCCAGCGTGGCCAAGCAATTCTTCAAAAAGAAAAATGCGGAGCTTCGGCTGACTGTCTTCGATCTGTTCAATCAGAATACGCTCGTAAGTAAATCCGTGAGCACTAATACTTCATTCACCCGCAATAACACCCTAAGCCGGTATGCGATGTTGACATTTACGTATAACCTGAACAATTTCCCCGGCACGCAGCGGCGTGGGGATGGGATGTTCCCGGGCCGGTTTATGGGAAGGCCTCCCGGCGGCGGCGGGTTCAGGGGCGGGCCTTTGTATCCGATTGATTAACAGTGTGTAAGGCGCGAAATCGTAGTTTTGCTATTGTATTCCGGGCGAAAGGATTGTATCTTACTTCAAATCCTTTCTATGAGAAGTGTCATTCTCACCCTTACTCCTGTGTTGCTGTCTGCCACGCTCTCGGCGCAGGGGGTTTTTTCCAATAAGACCCAGGTCATATTGGAGAAGGTTATTCAGGATTATCCCAATCACTTTTACAATATCAAAGGCGAGCTGATCAGTCAAGCTCTGCAGACCTCAAGATATAAGTCCACGCTGCAGTTGCCGGGCGCCGAGTCGACGGTAATCACTGTATCCTCCGGCAGCCAGAGTTCAGACTGGTCCTGCGTGGTGCTCGAAACCAAGAATTTCGCGGAGGCCAGGGAGCGGTTTGCCGCAATCTACGGCCAGCTAAGCAACAGCATTATCACCACAGGCGGTCAGAAGACCTTTATTCTTTCCGGGCAGTATGACACGCCGACAGAGGTCCGTAAATCCACCACTATTGTCTTTTCCTTACTTCCGGGTGTCGGCGAGATGAAAAAGGTAAGAGTGGAATTAACGCTCCGGCAGGTGCAGGACGGGTGGAAGATAGAGCTTAGCGTAGAGGATAAGGAGGAGGCTCAGGGTGCGCTTACATCCAATTAAGACCGCAGGGATGCGGCGGAGCTACACCATCAACGTAAAATCACGAAGGACTCCATCGATCTCTTCCAGCCGGAAGGGTTTCGAGATGTATTTGTTCATTCCCGCTTCCAGGCATTTCTCCCTGTCGCCTTTCATCGCGTCGGCGGTAAGGGCAATAATGGGCAGGTTACACCAGGGCTCAGGCATTTGGCGGATATGCCGGGTGGTTGTATAGCCGTCCATTTCGGGCATATTCACATCCATGAAGATCATTACCGGGTCGCAATGGGGCAGGCGTTCCAGCGCTTCCTTGCCGTTGTTTACCTGGATCACTTCAAAGCCCATCCGGCGCAGGACCTCTGTGATCAGCAGCATATTGATCGGGTCGTCGTCGGCGACCATGATGCTGGTTGGTTCGGAGATCTTTTCTACCGTGCTGGCCGGCATGGAAACGTGAGTGTTGTCTGATTGGAGGTTGCCGTCAAACAGGGACAGGAGGATTGCGTGAAGTTCGTGTATCTTAACCGGTTTGGCCAGGAATTTGGAGATGCCCACCCTCACCGCTTCGTGCTGGTAGATATTCTTTTCCAGGGCGGGCAGCATCAGGATGCTGGGCAGGTGTTGGCCGGGGTAGAGTCGGTTGATTTCCCGGACCAGGGCGATACCGTCCATGCCGGCCATATGGTGATCGGTGATGAGGAGGCTGAAAGGGTGCTTCTTTTGACGGGCTTCCTTTATTTTCTGGATGGCGGCATTTCCCGAAGATGCTATGTCGGCAGGGATATGAAAGTGGCCGAGGATCTCCCGGACCAGGTTCAGGTTGCTGAGATTGTCGTCGACGATCAGCACTTTTTGAACAATGCCCTTTTTGGGCAGCAACACTTCGGGTTGTTCGTTAGCGACCTGTAAGACCAGGTGAAGGGTGAAGGCGCTGCCTTTTGCGGGTTCGCTTTCCACCGTGAGGTAGCCGCCCATCAGCTCCGCAAGGCTCTTCGAGATGGTGAGGCCGAGGCCGGTGCCCCCGTATTTGCGGGTTGTCGAGGTGTCGGCCTGGGTAAAGCTCTCGAATATTTTCTGCATCTTTTCCTTTCGGATGCCGATGCCGGTGTCCTTCACTTCGATAGCCAGCCGGATGAAGGTCTTGCCGGTCTGCTGGTAGGTGTTCTCGCTTTTGCGGATGGAGACCATGATCTCGCCCGCGCTGGTGAACTTGATAGCGTTCCCGAGGAGATTGACGACGATCTGCCGGATGCGCACGGGATCGCCTACGAATTGGGAAGGGATTGCCGGGTCCACGTGATAGAGCATTTCCAGCTTCTTTTCAAAGGCCTTCAGCGTAAGCATATCGATCGTCTCTTCGATGAGCTCGTCGAGTTTGAACAGAGTATTGTCGATGAGCAGCTTACCTGCTTCGATCTTCGAGAAGTCCAGGATATCGTTGATGATCTCCAGCAGACCGTATGCCGACTTCTTCACGTTCTGGAGGTAGTCGCGCTGAACTTTTTGCAGCTCGGTAGTAAGTACGAGGTCGGTAAAACCGATAATGCCGTTCATTGGCGTCCGCAACTCATGGCTCATGTTGGCCATGAACTCGCTTTTGGCGTGGCTGGCGGATTCGGCCAGTTCTTTCGCCTGCACGAGCTGTACTTCGATCTTCTTACGTTCGATCGCGGCGGCCAGCGAGGATGCGTAGCTGCGGAGGATCGAGAATTCCGCTTCATTCCATCTTCTTTCCTCCTTCAGCTCGTCGAAGCCGACAAAACCCCAGAAAACGTCGTCGTTGATGAAGATGGGGAGGGCTACGGCGGACAGGATGTCTGACCGTTGATAGATGGCGCGAAGCTGCGGATCTTCCTCCGTGCTCCTATAGCTTACGAACGGCTGCCGGTTTTGCAGCGGCTCGATGAACTTCTTAATATTATCGAAGGGCATATTGTGAACGGCGGGGTCGGCCAGCCGTAAGTCAGACTCCTTCTCGGCCCATTCATGCGTTTCGGTGGTCATCCAGCGGCCCTCATCCTTATTGAAATGGTTCTGGAAGATAAAGACGCGGCTAACCATGGCCGTGCTGCCCAGCACCTGGATCGACTCGTTGATCGCCTGGTCAAGATCGGTGTTGATGAGCAGAAAGTGTGTAGCCTGGGCGACACCGTGGAGGAGATGGTCCTTCTTTTTCAGCTTTTCCTGCGCGATCTTCTGATCGGTGATATTCCGGGAGGTGCAGATCAGCTTCACGAGTTGTTCCTCGTCGATGATGGGCTTGATGATCGTTTCAAGCCACACGTAGTGGCCTGTCTTATGGAGGATCCGGTAGCGGACGATGATGCTTTCTTCGGGTGCCTTGTCGGTAAGGATGGACAGGCGATCGGCGCGCATGAATTTATGCCGGTCGTCGGGATGGACATATTGTTCTATGGATCTGCCGACGACATCGTCTACTTCGTAGCCCAGGACGGTGCTCACGGAAGGAGAGAGGTACCAGATCGTGCCATCGATGGCATGCACGCTGATGATATCTTCCGAGTTTTCGGCGAGCAGCCGGAACTTCTGTTCGCTATTCAGCAAGGCGTTCTCGGCTTCTTTCTGGAAAGTGATATCCTGGGCGATCCCGAATTCCATTTGTTCCGCCACTACTTTCCCCTTTACGGAGATGTAGCGCATCCATCCCTGTTTCGTGATGATCCGGCAGGAGAAGGAAGTTTCGTAGCCGGTGTTCTCTTTTTGCTGGATGGATTTGGCGAATTCCTCCGCGACGAGGTTAAAGTCTTCCGGGACGATATACAGGTGGAGGAAGTCCTCCATGAGGATCTTGTCCGGGTCTTCGTCGTCCATAGCCAGGAGAGCTTTGAATTCCTTACTAAGAGCCAGCTCGCTATTGATGAAGTCCAGTTTCCAGGAACCCATCTTGGCGTAGGTCATTGCGTAGGAGAGGGTGCGGATAGCTTCTTCCTTTACCTGTTCCATCTGTAATTTTTCGGAGATGTCCGAGCCGATGCCCTGGATCTCTTCTACTTTCCCGTTCTCGCCCTGCAGCGCCAGGAATTCCCATTCGGTCCAAACGAAATCGCGCGTATGCCCGATTGGTTTGCGGATGACCAGCCGCGATACTTTTCCGGGGTTGCTCCAGCAGGATTCGGCTACTTGTTGGCAGCGGGCGAGGTCTTTTGGGAAGATGGTGGTATAGAAAAGGATGTTTTGTATTTCCTGTTCCGTATAGCCGAAGGTATTCAGGAAAGCCGGGTTGGCATAGGTGAAATTTCCATTCCGGTTAATGCGGATCACATAGTTGGTTTGTGACTGCAGGATGGAGGCGAGGAA
>DASZJO010000182.1:0-31605 GCA_035948015.1 Puia sp. | reverse complement strand
TGGAATCAGCAGATGATGAAGGAGCTGGGTGGTGCGGCGGACTATTATGTGGTACACAATTATTTTACTCCGTATAAAAAGAATATCAGTCCTGCGGAGGTTTTGCATGCCGCGGATTCCGTGCCGGCGGCGCAGATGAAGTATGTGACCGGGTGTCTGGCTGCGGCGGGTGCGCCTGTTAAGCCGATCGCGATGGACGAGTGGAATATGTTCGCATCGGGGAATATGCAGCAGGTGTCTGAGGCCAGCGGGCTTTTTGCGGACATTGTGATCGGGGAGTCGCTGACGAACAAATATGGGCTGGCATGCCGGTGGGATATGTTGAATTCCTGGGAAGGGGGGAATGACCATGGGTTGTTCAGTGCGGGAGATGAGGAAGGGGTCGCAAAATGGAGTCCGCGTCCTTCGTTCTATCACCTCTATTACCTGCAAAAGATGCAGGGGGACCGGCTGGTGGGTGTGGAATCCAGCGATACTGTCATTCGGGCGTATGGTTCGACCTTTTCGTCCGGGGAGGCCAATGTGACGCTGGTGAATGTGTCATCGATGACACGGACGGTGCAACTTGCCTGGAAGGGTTTTGAGGCGGGGCAGCGATATTATTGGTATACGTTAAGCAGGGGAGATGATAATGGCGCGTTTTCGCGCCGGGTCTATGTGAATGGGAAGGGTCCTGCGGGCGTTGCCGGCGGCCCCGGGGATTATGCGGCGATCCCCGCGTGGTCTGCGCCGACAGCTGGCGGGATAGCGGTCACGGTTCCGGCGTATGGTGCGGTATTCCTGACGGTGGAAAAGAAAATCAGCTTATGAAGCACCTGTTTGCAGCCGCACTTCCTTTCCTGTTATTTTATTCGTTGTCTGCTCAGGTCCGGTCCTATGGCCCGGCGCCGGGTGGCGTCCGGTTCCAGCTTATCAATGGGTTGATGGAGATCGATGTATTGACTGCGGATATGGTCCGGGTAAGGTATACGAGTCTTGATGGCTTCCGACCGAAGCAGTCACTGGTGGTGGAGGGGGTTATGGGGGTGAAGCCCGGATTTACGGTGCGGGAGCAGGGTGATGAGATCATGATCATAACGGACCGGCTGATGATCAGCGTGGATCGTTCCACAGGCGGAATTGCGTATAGTGATCTCCGTGGCAGTGTGATCATGGCGGAGGACGGCCGGTCGGCCAAGACGATGGTCGCGGCTACGGTGGTAGGGGCATCGACCTATAGGTGCCGGACGCAGTTCCTGTCGCCTGCGGATGAGGGGTTGTTCGGATTGGGATGTCATCCGCTTGACAGCGGGTCGATCGATTATAAGGGACGCAAGCAAGACCTGGCGATCAAATATATGACCGGTGCTATTCCGGTGTTGTTGTCGAGTCGCGGCTACGGGTTGCTGTGGGACAACTACAGCGCGTCGGAGTTTGACGGGACTCTGCCCGGAAAATACAGCTACAGCTCGGAGAGCGGGCAGATGGTCGACTATTATTTCTTCTATGGACCGGAATTCGATCGCATTATCGATTCTTACCGGCGGCTGACGGGCAAGGCGCCCATGTTCCCGAAGTGGGCATTCGGGCTTTTCCAGTCGCAGGACCGGTACAAGACCCAGGAGGAGGTGCTTGCGGCGGGCGCGGGGTATCGTCGGGCGCATATCCCGGTGGATGTGATCGTACAGGACTGGTATTACTGGGAGCCGCTGCCGATCGGGTCGCATGTGATGAATCCGCAGCGGTATCCTGATCCGCGGGGGATGCTGGATAGTCTGCACCGGCAGCATCTTCACGGGATGATCTCCATCTGGCCGGTCTTTGGAAAGGGAACAGCCGATTACGATGCGTTGGCGGCGATGGGAGGGTTGACGTCGATCACGTGGGACAATGTCGTGACGCATACGTTTGATACGTACTATGACGCGCATAGTCCTGCGGCGCGCAAGCTATATTGGGATCAGGCGCGTGACAGTCTCGTGAAAAGATATGGATGGGATGCGTGGTGGATCGACCAGTGCGAACCGGACAACGGCGCATTGCTCGATGAGCGGCGAAAAGCCACCTTTTATACCGGGAATGGGTTCGATTATTTCAACACTTATGCGCTGATGCATACGGACGGGGTGTATAAAGGCTGGCGCAAGGATATACCCGGCAAGCGGGCCTTCTTCCTGGCGCGGCAGGCATTTGCAGGCGAGCAGCGCAACGCCGTGACGTTATGGTCTTCGGATATCCAGTGCACCTGGCATGACTTTTCCGACCAGGTGCCTCAGGGCATCAATGCGGGTGCGACGGGCATTCCTTACTGGACCTCTGACATCGGGGGATATCATCTGGGCTGGCAGGTGCCCGACTGGAGCAAGCCCGATAAGCGCGAGCTGTTCGTGCGCTGGTTTCAGTTTGGTTCCTTTTGTCCTATATTCCGTATTCATGGCAAGGGGGAGCGGGCGTTGTTCTCGAAGAATTGGGATGAGGGGACGCGGTCGATACTATTGAAATTCGACCGGTTGCGGTACCGGTTGTTGCCTTATATCTATTCATTGGCGGGGCGGGTGACGCAGGAGAACTATACGCCGATGCGGGCGTTGGCTTTTGATTTCAGGACGGATGTGAAGGTTTACGGCATCCCGGATCAGTACATGTTCGGGCCGGCGTTTTTGGTCAATCCCGTCACCAGTTCATTGTATACGGGTGAGGCGGCGGATGGGAAGGCGGCCGAAGCGGCGGATGGGAAGGCAAAGACCCGGCAGGTTTATTTGCCTCAGGCCGACTGGTATGATTTCTGGACCGGCAAGCGACTGGAAGGCGGGCGGGTGATCGATGCTCCGGCGCCGTTGGATCGGATGCCGTTGTATGTGCGGGCGGGGTCGATCGTTCCGATGGGTGCGGTGATGGAGTATGCGACGGAGCGGCCGGCCGATACGATCGAGTTGCGGATCTATCCGGGGGCGGATGGACAGTTTATTTTGTATGAGGATGGGAATGATGGATATCAATATGAGAAGGGGGCGTTTGCCACGACTTCTTTTGAATGGGTGGATGTGAGGCATCAGCTGGTGATCCATGGGACCAAGGGTTCGTTCCCGGGGATGCTGAAGCGGCGGGTTTTTCATGTGGTGGTGGTGAAGGAGGGGCATGGAGCGGGCGTGGAGAACGAGACGGTTTTTGAAAAGACGGTGGTGTTTGAGGGGAAGGAGGTGAGGGTGGGGTTGCCGTGAGGTAATGGTGAGGAGAAAGGTGCACTGCGGTTAAGGTGCGGCGATGGGACTATTTCTTTATATAGAGGCCGATGATCAGCAATGCACAACGAGGGGCCGCGCCCCACGAAGTGGGGCGCGGCGAAGATTGGGCTATTTTTTCATATGTAATCGTTGTACGACGAGCTCGCCGATCCAAGTGCCCATCTTATGGCTGACGATCGTGGAGTATTCGTAATGGATACCGCCGTAGAAGCGGGAATGTTCGGTTTCGGCCGCCGCGTCGCGGAAGGAGGAGAAGGAGCGGCTCCTGATGTTGAACTCCAGTTCGGTGGTATCGGTAAAGTTGAAGTGATCGCCGAAGTCGCTGCTCAGTGTTTCTGCGGCCGCGGCGGATATCGTGCAATGGCCGCAGGTATATTCGGGGAAGGGCGGAGTTTGCAGGTGAGGGCGCCAGTTGGCGTCGAAATATTTATTGATGGCGGTCTCGGGGCGCAAGGTATTATAGATATACTTGATGTTCCAGCATTGGATGAAGGCGTCGAAGAGCACAATGGACGTTTTCGCATAGGCGGCGACGGTAGTGGAGAAGTCAGCTCCGGCCTTTTTTGCGGCGATACCCACGATACCCATCCAGTGGCCGGGCGGAGAGAATTTCTTGGTGCCGAACATGAGGTGGCCGGAGACGTTCATCTTAAAGGGGTTATCGTCCCAGAAGTCGGCGATCCAGGTTTCTTCGGTGGAGAGGTTATCGCCTTTGAACTCGATCTTTTTCACTTCCTGACAGTAGGGGCTTTTCTTATCGGTCACATCGAATTTATAGGGGGGCGGCGGCATAAACTCATTAACGCTGTCCATAACCAGAAACCGGATCTCGCTCCAGTGGGGTTCCATTGCCGGGGTATAAGCCGGAGGCGTGGGAACCCAGCGGCCGGGGGAGTCGGTGACCATATATTCGGAGGCGCCGCGGGTTTTAAGGTAGCCGTCACTCTTCGACCAAGCCAAAATGGCGGCGGCGACGACATCTGCATAATTCACGGAGCCGTCGAGGGAATCCCGGGGCATGCCGTGGGTTTTGGCCAGGGTTTTGAGGCTATCTACGTAGTCTTTCATGCTACCTTCGGGAAAGGTGACCGCCTCGCCCAGCTTGCAGTAGGCAAGGAGGGAGGCCAGTTCATAGTCAATGGGGGCGCCGCTCGCGGGTTTGGGAATGGCCTGGAGGCCGCGGAGCTGGCCGCCGAGGGACTGCCATTTGTCGGGGTAGCCGGCGGCGATGACTTCGTAGCCGGCGACGGCGGCGTAGAGGTAATTGCGCGATGCGACGATGGGGCTGAAGTTGTTACCCATAACGACGGTGTTCAGCTGGTGAACGGTAGCACAATAGATATTGGGGTCTTTGAAGATCTGGTCGTAGTCATGGACGGACTGACATGCGGAAAAACAAATCGCTGCGATGGCGATGGGAAATAAGCGCTTCATATTTTCAATGGTTGACTTAAAATATTTTATTGGAACCTCAGGATAAGGAGTTGTCTTGTCGCGGCGGTTGCAAACCGATGCGCGAGTGTCCGGGGGAAAGTGCCGTACTTTGGAATCCAGGGAACGGAACCGGATGCGCGGCAAAATAATGAAGATCGGGGAAACGATGAGTGTTCAACCAGACGATCTTATTCGCAAGCGGGTTTGTTTTTCCGGAGGGGCCAGGGGATCTGGAGTGTCCCGGCTTTTGGAGATCGTTGACGAGGCGGAAGAAGTTATCCCTGGATGAGCGAAGCCGGTTGGCGGCGCTGTCGGGCGTGCAGAGGAATTCGATGGAATCGTTGTAGAGGCGCCTTTTGACGGTCCGGTAGCGGGTGGCGCCGATCTCAATGAATCCGCCCGAGTGCTGGAATTGCATGGAGGAATTGGAATAAGGCAAGGCGTCGGCGGAAACGCGAAGCAGGATAAGCTGCGAGGGGTCCACTTCGTCGAGGCTTGCTTCGAGCCGGGCGGCAGCGCGATCCTCCCAGTAAGCCGTCAATAGCCTGTAGCCTATCCAGTTAAAGAGCAGGACAGATAACAATAATATAGCGGCAATCCGTTTTAGCAACCCTCCAAGTTAGGTAACTTTAGTTAAAATATGGGGCGGGATAAAAAAAATATTCTGTGTGTCAATGGCGGATCATCGAGTATAAAATTCTCCGTGTACGAGACAGATGGTGAGGGATTGAGGGCAACGTTGAAGGGCAAGATAGACAGGATCGGACTGCCCGGGGCTTCGCTGACGTTTACGGATAATGATGCCGGGGAAGAGGGGCAGGTTGCGGTGAGAGGGTCGGAGATGAACGGGGCCGGGATGAAAGGGTCGTCGGAGATGAGCGGGGCCGAGATGAAAGGTTTGTCGGAGATGAACGGGGGCGGGATGAAAGACGCCGCGAATTTCCTGTTGGACTGGCTGCAGGGGAGGGTCGGGGCCTCCGGATTTTCGGTTATAGGTCACCGTGTAGTACATGGTGCTACCCACCGGCAGCCCGCCTTGATTGATGATGGACTGCTGGCGGAGCTCGAGCGGATCAGCGGGTATGATCCGGATCATTTGCCCGGCGAGATCGAGCTCATCCGGCTTTTCAGGGAGCGTGATGCGGGCCTGAGGCAGGTAGCGTGTTTCGACACAGCTTTTCATGCTTCGCTGCCGCGGGTGGCGCGGGTGATGCCGCTGCCGAGGCGATATGAAGCGGCGGGGCTTCAGCGGTATGGTTTCCATGGGCTTTCGTATGCTTATATAGCAGAGGAGTTGATCCGGATCGCCGGCCCGGAATTGGCCGGGGGAAAAGTGATCATGGCTCACCTCGGCAGCGGCGCCAGTCTGGCGGCGGTAAAAGATGGCCGAAGTATCGACACCACGATGGGGTTCACTCCTACGGGAGGGATCATGATGGGTACCCGCAGCGGTGACCTGGATCCGGGGGTGATCTGGTGGATCCTGCAGCAGGAGGGGTTGGGGGCGGCGCAGCTCAGTGACCTCGTGAATCATCAGTCGGGACTGTTGGGTGTCTCAGGTATCAGTTCGGATATGCAGGACCTCCTGGCGCGGGAAAGTGAAGATGAGGCTGCGGCGGAGGCGGTAGAGATGTTCAGTTACCAGGTGAGGAAAACCATCGGTGCATTTTCGGCGGTGCTGGAAGGGGTGGATGCGGTGGTGTTCACTGGTGGAATTGGTGAGAAGTCAGCGGTGATCCGGTCGCGGGTTTGTGCGGGGTTGGGGTGGCTTGGCATAGAGCTCGATCAGCGGGCGAATGAAGGGAATGAGCTACTGATCTCCCGACCGGAGGGGCGGGTTCGGGTCTATGCGATCCCCACGGATGAAGAAAGGATGATCGCTCGTCAGACGCTAAAACTGATAAATGTATGATAGCAACAGGTGAAAGCAGGGTAGCTGGTCCGTTGAGTGCGGAGCAGCTGCAAAAGACACATGCCTATTGGCGGGCAGCCAACTATTTGTCGGTGGGGCAGATCTATCTCCACGACAATCCGCTTTTAAGAAGGCCGTTGGAAGTGGCGGATATCAAGCGTTTGTTGCTCGGGCATTGGGGCACGACCCCGGGGCAGAATTTCATTTATGCGCATCTCAACAGGATCATCAAGGCCTATGACCTGAATATGATCTACGTATCGGGTCCGGGTCATGGCGGGCCGGCGCTGGTCGCCAATACTTACCTGGAGGGGACTTATTCGGAGATCTATCCTTCCATCAGCCGGGACGAGGCGGGGTTGAAGCGGCTCTTCACACAGTTCTCTTTCCCCGGGGGCATCCCGAGTCATGTGTCGCCGGAGTGTCCGGGCTCGATTCATGAAGGCGGTGAGCTTGGTTATTCGCTTAGTCATGCGTTCGGGGCCGTGCTGGACAATCCGGATCTCATCGTCGCCTGCGTGGTCGGGGATGGGGAGGCCGAGACCGGTCCGTTGGCGACCGCCTGGCATTCCAATAAATTTCTGCATCCGGTCAATGACGGCGTGGTGCTCCCGATACTGCATCTCAACGGATACAAGATCGCCAATCCCACGGTGCTGGCAAGGATCACCCGGGAGGAACTCGAGCAGTTGTTAATCGGTTATGGGTGGACGCCGTTGTTTGTAGAAGGGGATGATCCCGAGATCATGCATCAGCTGATGGCGGGGGTGCTCGATGAGGTTGTGCGGGTGATCAGCAGGATACGGGGCGAGGCACTAGCGAATGGGCCTATCGATCGCCCGCGGTGGCCGATGATCGTGTTGCGGACGCCGAAAGGCTGGACGGGGCCGAAGTTTATTGACGGGTTACCCGTGGAGGGGTCTTTCCGGTCTCACCAGGTGCCGTTAGCCGATCCGGCTACCAATCCGGCGCATTTGCGGCAATTGGAAGAATGGCTGCGGAGTTACAGGCCGGAGGAACTTTTTGATGATACCGGGGCTTTGCTGCCGGAGCTGGCCGGGCTGGCGCCTGTGGGGGAACGCCGGATGGGCGCTAATCCGGTTGCCAATGGGGGGTTGTTGCTGAAGGACCTGCGGATGCCGGATTTCAGGGTTTTTGCGGTTAAAGTGGAGGCGCCGGGGAAGACGGATGCTTCGGATACCAAGGTGTTGGGCGGGATGCTGGCGGAGGTGATCCGGCTTAATGCCGACCGGCGCAATTTCCGGCTATTCGGGCCGGATGAGACGGTATCCAACAAACTCGATGCGGTATTCCAGGTTACCAACCGGCAGTGGGAAGCGGAGCGGCTTGAGACTGACCAGTGGCTTGCCTATGACGGGCGGGTGATAGAGATGCTCAGTGAGCATCAATGTGAGGGATGGCTCGAGGGTTATTTGCTGACGGGGCGGCATGGTTTGTTCAACAGTTATGAGGCATTCATTCATATCGTCGATTCGATGTTCAACCAGCATGCGAAGTGGCTAAAGGTGACCAACGGGTTGCCGTGGCGGCGGAAGATCGCTTCGTTGAATTATTTGTTATCATCGCATGTATGGCGGCAGGATCACAATGGGTTTACGCATCAGGATCCGGGGTTCCTTGACCATGTAGTGAATAAGAAGGCCGAGGTCGTGCGGGTGTATCTCCCGCCGGATGCCAACTGTCTGTTGTCCACGATGGATCATTGTCTGCGCAGCAGGCATTATGTGAATGTGGTAGTGGCGGGCAAGCATCCGGCGCCGCAATGGCTCGATATCGAATCCGCGGTGCTGCACTGCTCCAGGGGGATCGGCATCTGGCCGTGGGCCAGCAATGATCGGGGGAAGGAGCCCGATTTAGTAATGGCCTGTGCGGGAGATGTGCCTACGCTGGAGACCCTCGCGGCGGTCTCGATCTTGCGGGAGAGGCTGCCAACTCTGGCTGTCCGGGTGGTCAATGTAGTAGACCTGATGAAGCTGCAACCTTCCACGGAGCATCCGCATGGGCTCAATGATCACGACTTCGATCTCTTGTTCACGAAAGGCAAGCCGGTCATTTTCGCATTTCACGGTTATCCATGGCTGATACACCGGCTGACATACAAACGCACGAATCATGATAATATTCATGTACGGGGTTACAAGGAGGAGGGGACCATCACGACGCCGTTCGATATGACGGTCCTGAATGATATGGACAGGTTCCACCTGGTGATGGACGTTATTGACAGGCTGCCGCAGCTTGGGGAGCGGTGTGCGTATCTTAAGCAGGAGATGCAGGACAAGCTGATCATGCACCGGGCGTATATCAACAGGGAGGGCATCGATATGCCGGAGGTATTGAATTGGCGGTGGGGCGGCGCGGCCTCCGGGGATTAGGGGCGGCTCCGCGGTGCGGGGACGCGGCCGGGGGTTTGGGGGCGGCTCGGCGGTGCGGGGACGTGCCAGGAGTTGCACCCGGGGTTGCGCCCGGGATAGCATGCGGCTAATTGGGGCGAATTCGCCATAATTAGAATCGCGACAACACCAGCACGGTCTGGTAGGCCGATTTCGAGCCGTTGGTCCAGATGAGTTTATAGGTGCCGGGGTGAAGACCTGACATATCCACACGGACCTGGGGAGTCCCGGGATCGACGAGTTGGGTCTTCATTGCTTTGCCGGACATATCCACTACTTCGAATTCCGAGTTGCTGCCTGCGTCGGGCACGGCAACATAAGTAAATCCATAGATCACGGGGTTTGGATAGACGCTCAGGATGGTCGGCTTGACGGGCAGTTGGACCGCAATAATGTTGCTATAGGTATAAGCGGCGGTGCTATCCTGCATGCGCAGCCGGTAATGGTTGGTACCAGGGTCATGGCCGGCATCACTGAAACTATAGGAATGGACGGTAGAGTCGTTCGGGATCGGAAGGATGGTGGCAATGACTTCGAACTGGTCATCGTTTGTTTCGCGTTCAAGGGCATAATAAGAGATCCTGCTGTCATTCGCAGTCTGCCATTGCAGCAGCGGGCTCCCGCCGGTGTAGGCGCCGATAAAGGTCAGCAGTTGAAAGACAGGTATGGTATCGGACTGCCGGGTTGTGTCATAAGTGTAGACAAATCCAGGCAGCGAGTCGTTCGAGATGCTGTTGGCCACGCTGACATAGCCAGTCGAACCTGTACCGACCACAGCGAGGATCAGGCTGTCGGAGATTGCCGCATATGAGGCGGCAGGCGTCCCGCCAAACATCACCGATCTGACGGCAGTCAGGTTGGAACCCCGGATCGACACGGCCGTACCGTTAGTGGCGGTCGTGGGGGAGAAGCTGGTGATGCTAACCACGGGCGGTGGCGGGGGTGGTGCGATATAATAAAATCCGGGCAGGGAGTCGGTACCGTTATTCCCACTCACGAACAGATTGCCGGTCGATCCGGGGCCTACGGTGACATAAACCACGCTATCGGAAAAGATGCGGAAGGATTGGGCAGGTGTTCCGCCGAAGCTGATGGCCGTGATGCCCGACAGGTGTTGACCCGTGATCGTTACTGTGGCTCCTTGTCCTGCGCTGTCCGGCGAGAAGGAGGTAAGTACTACGGGCGGGAGAGGAGTAAAAATATATACGAAGTTAGTTGTGGAGGTCGCGATACCGCCCGGGGTCGTGATGCTGATGGGACCTGAGGCGCCTATGCCAACGGTGGCAGTGACCGTTGAATCGTTAAGCACGGTGAAGGACTGTGCTGCTGTTCCGCCAAACTGTACGGTGCCCGACCCGGTAAAGCCTTTACCTGTAATGGTGACGAGGGTCCCCGTAGCGGCGGAGTCGGGGGTGAAGCCGGTGATGGCGATCGATGAGCTGTAAATAAATCCGTTGAGAGAGGTTGCGCCGGCGGCGGCAACGAGGCTGACCGGGCCTGTGGCGCCCCCGCCTACCACGGCGGTCACGGTATCCGGAGAAACATAGGTGAATGAGGCGGCGGTTGAGTCACCGAATTTGACGCTGGAGACCCCGGTGAGGTTCACACCTACGATGGTCACGACGGTGCCCGCGGCACCTGTAGTCGGGCTGAATGAAGTGATCGCGGGTTCGTTAGCGGCCGAATTCCTTAGTATGGTAAAGGTATTATCGCCGTCGTTTGCGGTGGCGAGGTCGGGTTTGCCGTCCCCGTCGAAGTCGGCGGTAGTTATTGAGTAAGGGATATTCCCGGTGGCATAGTCCACGTTGGCGCTGATCGCGATCGTGCCGGGAGTGCTGATGTTCCGGTGGACGGATACCGTATTATTATATTGGTCGACGACTGCAATATCGGGTTTGCCGTCCCCGTCGAAGTCGGCAATCACGAGGTCATAGGCGGAAGAGCCCGAATTGACAGTTATCTGGGGACCGAAGCTAAGGCTGCCTACCGTGCTGGTATTGTGCAGCAGGGACAAGGTGTTGTCGGTGTTGTTGGCAACGACCAGGTCGGGTTTGCCGTCGCCGTCAATATCGCCGATGGCCAGGCCTTCCGGGAAATTGCCGGTGGTAAAGTCCACATTGGCGGCAAAGGAGATCGCGCCTCCGGTGGGTGAAGTGTTGAGATAGGCTGATACGGTGCCTGCGTAGGAGTTAGCGGCGGCCAGATCGGGTTTGCCATCGCCGTCGAGGTCGGCGACGACCACTTTGAAAGGTGAACCACCCGCCGGGGCCATGATGGGGGTTTCATTCGAAAACGAAATGTGGCCCGGGGTGCTGCTATTGGTATAAACGGAAAGCAGCTTGCTCCCCTGGGAAGCCACGATCATTTCCGGTTTGCCGTCGCCGTTGAGGTCGGCAATGGAGGCGCCGAGGATATAATTACCGGATGGGACGCTAAGCACCGAATCCATGACGATATTGCCGGGGCTGCCGGCATTTAGCAAGATTGTAAGCGTTTGAGTGTAATAGTTAGAAATAACGATATCCGGTTTACCGTCGCCGTCCAGGTCACCGGCAGCGACACCGATGGGGTAGCCGTTGGTACCCATGGTAAAGGAGGCTACTTCGGAAAAGGAGACGGCTCCCGGAGTACTGTTATTGTGATAGATCGTGACCGTGTTGGAGTCGCCGTTGGCTACGACGAGATCGGGTTTGCCATCGCCGTCGAGATCGGCATTACAGATGAATTGCGGGCCGGAGCCGGCAGGGACGTTTGATCGCGCGGAAAATGCCGAAGGCATGAATTGGCCATTATCGGTGAAAGTCGTAGTAAACGGGGCAAAAGGAAAGGAAGTGAGACCGGCGGTGTTGACTGTTATGGATTGGGAGCTAGTTCCGGTCGGCACCGTGACGGTAAGAGAGCCGGCGGAAGCGGCGGTGACAGGCACCCGAACCGAGCCAAACCAAACGATATTGGCCGAGGGGGTAGCGCTGAAATTGCTTCCGTTGATAGTGACTGTTGTATTGACCGGGCCCGAGGCGGGTGTAACGGAATTTATGACAGGTTGTGCAAATACCGGCAGTGGCAAAAGAAGGGCAACGATATAGGAAATGCTGTTCCCGCGAGGGTATAGTTTCAGCATGGGGTATTGAATTTGAGGGCAAGATAATGGATGGATTCTGTAAAGAGAAATTCGTATATTGATTTTTTGATATGGGAATAGGCGGATTAGGGCATTTTTGGGAGGCATTAGTATATACATTTACGGGATGAGGATGGAAAATACCAGGCGGCGGACCTTGTGAACAGTATTGGCGGGGGCTGTTGCAGGTGAAGCGGCCGGGCATTAACTTTGCTGGTATTACCTTAAACCTGCTATTTGAGACCAGTTCTACTCGTACAATCCTTCCTGCTGATCTGGTTGTCGTCGCCGGCCCAATTTTATCTGACCGGCGGGGTGTTTGACGTACACGGAGATAAGCTCCAAAATGTGTCCATTTCCTCACATTCTTCCGGGTTAGTACATAAAACCGACCGCGCCGGTGAGTTTCAGATCCTCTCGCGGGTCCAGGACGATACGCTGACTTTTGCGGTGGATGGGTATGAGTCGTATACTACGGAGGTGCATTCCACGGGTTATTTGCTGGTGACGTTGCGGATGAACAGGTTTGCGGCGGATGAGGATGAGCAGCGATTGGTTTCGAAGATTACGATGGGGGATACTTCGGCGGGAGTGGCTATTGGGGGAACGGGCGATTCGGCGGTGGGGGTGGCGGGCCGCGGGGCAAGGGGACCGGCTGTTACGGGAACGCGGGATTCGGTGGGTGTCGCGTTGTTGATTTCGGCCAGGTCTGTGCTGGCGGGAGGGGAAGGGTCCGGGTGGAGGTTAGGTGCCGGGGCAGGTTTCAGCGGCCGGGTGGAGAATCGGTTCGTCCCACAGCCGGCATCGGTATCGTTCACTGGCGCGGTGGGTCGGGAGTCCTATAGTACGATCCGACGTTTCCTGAACATGGGGTCAACGGTGCCTGCAGACGCGGTGAAGATCGAAGAATTGCTCAACTATTTCAATTTCTCCTACGAAGAGCCGTGGGGGAAGGACGTATTTCATCTCAGCTCGCAGGTCATCACTTGTCCGTGGAATTCCGCGCACCGGCTGGTGGCGCTGCGGGTCTGCGCGCGAAAGACGGATATCGGGAGCAGGCCGCCCTGCAACCTGGTTTTATTGGTCGATGGTTCGGGTTCTATGGATATGCCGAATAAGCTCCCGCTGATCAAGTCGGGTATCCGGTTGTTGGTGGACAACCTGCGGGAGATCGATACGATTTCGGTCGTGGAATTCGGGCGGCAGGTTCGGGTATTGTTTGCGGGGATGCCGGGTACGGAAAAGGCGCGGATCCTCCGGGCGGTGGAAGGGATCAGAGCGGATGGCCCATCGCCTGGTTTGCCGGGCATCAGGCTCGCGTATGAAGTTGCACAGCAGCAGTTCATCCGGGGCGGAAATAACCGGGTAATTCTGCTTACTGATGGAGATGTAAGCATGGACCCGCCGGCGCGGGAGCAGGACCTGGAAGACCTGATCGAGCAGCAGAAGCAGCGAGGGATCCAGTTGACCTGCGGGGGTCTGGGGATGAAGAGTGTAAAAGACTCCAAGCTCCCGAGGCTGGCGGAGATCGGGCGAGGCAATTTTGCATACCTGGATGATGAGAAGACGGTGGAGCAGTTGTTGGCGGGGGAACTCGATCCGCGGCTGGCTTGCGTGGCGGACAATGTGACCATCTCGGCGGAATTCAGTCCGGCACTGGTTACCGAATACCGGTTAATCGGGTATGACAATAAGCGTCAGGTGCTGGGGGATACGGCGGCAGGTTTGGCAAGTGCCCGGGCCGGGTCGTGCAATTCGCAGCTGGTGTTGTTCGAGGTCGTCCCGAAAAAGGATACGACGGGAGCGGATACGCTTGCCCGGGTGAAGATCAGCTATTGTCTGCCGGGGCAGGCCGTGGTGCGCACGGTGAGTTATGATTGTATGAATGAAGTGGTGCTGTTCGATCGGGCGGAGGCGGATTGGAAAAGGGCGATCTGTCTAGCGATGTTCGGGATGAAATTGCAGCGATCGGGCTATGTGGGGCAGGTTGGGTGGGCGGATTTCGAAAAGATGGCAAAGAGACTTTTTACTGGAAATAATTATTTAGATGATGAGTATATATCGCTGATAGACAGGGCGAAGAGGATTTATGAAAGGCACCCGGATTAGGAGGTGTCCAGCGGGAAGCGGGCGCATAAGAGGTGGAGTGGGAAGGGTTGGGGGAATCAGCGGGCGGTGGAATCCGGGAGGTTGAGTTCCTCGTTGATCTGGCGGATGAGGCGTTGGCAACGGACGATGCAGGTGTCATTCGCGCTGATCACGTTGCGGGAGAGGAATGAGGTGCCGTAGACCATGAGGAACCGCATCTGGGAGGTACGCACCAAGTCCCGGGAATTGAGGATCGACTTGTAATCGGGGCTCAATGAGGCATGTTCCTGAATGTAATTGCTGATGCGGTTGACGTAGTCGGTATAGTAGCCATCGAGGATTTCCGCATGCTTGATGGCTTCTTCGTGTAGATTGATGATATTATTACGCAGGTCGGCGTTCTCGATAATCCCGAGTTTACCGCTTCCTTTCAGTCCTTCGTAGCGGCTGATATGAGGCTCGAGGTTAGTGTTGCTGAAAAAGACCCCCTGGTAGGCCATCAGGCTGTCACTACTAAGCGGCTGGCCTATGGCCACGCGTTGAAAATATTCAAGCCGGTAGAGCTGGGTGGCGTAAAAGTCACGGTCGCCACGGGCATTTTCCAGATCAGCCTGAATATCGGTCTTCATTCCCAGCAAAAATTCCCGTTCTTCCTTTCGCTCGTGAAGGCTGTCGCTCCAGTTATGGAACCAGATGGAGAGGCTGACGGCAAAGACGATGATAGCGATCTCGATCAGCACTTCTTTTAATTTATGAAGCCAGCTTGTTCAGGTATTGCTCAATGCTTTGTATGCGGCTTCGACGTGTTTGACGATCTCGTTCTCTGCCATTGGGTAAATATAGGTAAAAAGACGAATTTTGGCATTGCGGGGCGGGTTATCTTTGTTCGCATATGCATCACCCCTTTAGCGAAATAAAGGCTGTGTTGATCCTGTCGAAGTATAGTTTGCTGGCCACCCTGCGAAGTCCTACCTCCGTCGTGTTTTCGCTACTATTTCCAATAATCTTCATTGTTGTTTTCGGGTCGATGATCGGTGATCAGACGCCGGTGATGAAGTTGGCGGTTGGGCCGGGCTGTGATACGGCGAACCTGTTGTACCAGGCGATCGAGAAGTACCCGGCGATCACGCTAAAGAAGGGGATGAGCGCCGGTGAGCAGTCGGAGGCGATGCGGAAGGGGCAACTGACGGCGGTGCTGAAGATCGTACCGGATGCCCCGCTGATGTCGATCATCCCGCATTATTCGGTACGGCTGGAGGAGATGGGTTCGGCGCCGGGGACGGGGTTGATGGAGACTCTTTTACGGGACGCTCTCGGGCAGGTCGACCGGCAGGTCATACCGCGGATTCCTTCGATTTCCAGGTTAACGATCGACCGGCAGCCGGGGAGGGTTTACAAGCAGATCGATTTTATTCTGCCGGGTCAGCTGGGGTTTTCTTTGTTGATGGCGGGGGTTTTCGGGTCGTCGTTCCTGTTATTCAGTCTCCGGCAAAGCCTGGTGCTGAAACGGCTTCGGGCCACGCCGGTTCGGAGACGGACTATTATTGCGGGGGAGATGCTCAGCCGGTTGTTCTTTCACGTGATCGGTTTCATGATCATGGTGTTGCTGGGATATTTTGTGTTTGGGTTCACGCTGGTGAACGGCGGGTTGACTTTTTTGGAGATGCTGGTTTTTTCGTTGTTTGGCCTGGGTATATTTATGGGGATCGGGTTTGTTATTTCCGGAGTGATCCAGAATGAAAGTTCGATCTCGCCGGTGGCGAATACGGTGGTGCTGCCGCAGATATTGCTTTGCGGGTTATTCTTTCCGATCGAGAGTTATCCGCATTGGCTGCAGGGGTTTTGTAATGTGTTGCCGTTAACGTTGTTTGTCGATGGGTTAAGGCAGATTGCGTTTGAGGGGGTGCATGTGTGGCAGATGCCGGTGAAGATTGGGGGGTTGGTGGCTTGGACGGTGTTGATCGGGATGTGGGCGGTGAGGGCGTTTAAGTGGGAGTAGGGGCTTATTCGGAGCGCAGGCTGGTGACGGGGTTGGCGAGGGCGGCTTTTGCGGAGCGCCAGGCGACGGTCAGCAGGGCGATGGCAAAGGTCGAAAGGATGGCCAGGGCGAATATGTTCCAGCTAAGAGGGATACGATATTTAAAATCCTGCAGCCAGTTGTGCATGACCCATCCGGCGACGGGGGCGGCGACAAGGAAGGCGAGCAGCAGCAGGCGGCTGAATTCTTTGCCAAATAGCCAAAGGATGCTATCAAGACGGGCGCCCAGGACTTTCCGAACCCCGATCTCCTTTGTCTTTTGTATGGCCATGAAAGAGACCAGCCCGTATAAGCCGAGACAACTGATCAGGATGGCGATTCCCGCAAAACCTTCCACCAGGGCGAAGGTGACGGTGTCCTCGCGATAGAATCGGTCGATCCGCTCGTCCAGGAACTGGTGCGAGTAGACGAAGTCGGGATAGGTTTCATTCCAGATCTTTTCATAAGAGGCCAGGACGGCGCTGATATCCGCCAGGTTGATCCTGGCGGCGCAGGACCGGTACAGGGTTTGTTCGGGCAGGATGACGACCGGGTCGATGCCGGAGCGAAGGGATTTGTTATGAAAGTCCCGGACAACGCCCACGATCACGATGCCCTTGCGGCCATCTACGATGATCGTTTTACCGACGAGGTCGTTGGGGTTGCGGATCCCGACTTTGTCCATAAATACTTCATTGACGAGTGCCTCGCGGAGAGTGTCGGCGGGAAAGATGTTCCTGCCGGCCAGGAGGTTCAGTTTAAACGCAGAAAGGTATCGCGTGTCGCCGAATTTCTCATTAACCTCCCAGGGTTCGTCTTTTGGGCGATTGTCGTAACGAATATTTGTATAGCTGTTCGATCCGGCTGCCGGTGCCTGGGAACAAAGGCTAATGTCTTCTGTGCCGGTGACAGCCGACAGCCTTGACTTCAGGGTATTCATTTTGACCTTATCGTTCTGGGGAACAGGGAGCATGACGATGCCCTCTTTCCTGAAGCCCAGATCGATGGTCCGGGAATAACGGATTTGGATGGCAATGACGATCAGCCCGATGATCAGCATTTGCGAAACGGTGAATTGCGTTACGACCAGCATCCGGCGAAGGGAGAAGCCGCCGATGTGTTGCTGGGACAGTTTGCCTTTCAGGGCAGCGATAGGCTTGAATCGCGCCAGGATCAATCCCGGGTAGGAGCCGGCGAGGAAGACGACCGCGAGCAGGAGAAGGGGCAGGAACAGGAGGATGCTGGGGTTTGCCACCAGGTTCACGGGCATCCTGGTTCTGAGCAGGCTGTTCAGCCAGGGCAGCGTCAGCGTAGCCAGTCCGAAGGCCAGGGCAAAAGAAATGATCACGATCAGGGCGGTCTCGATCATGAATTGCCAGAATAAGTGGGAGCGAAGGCTACCCATCACTTTCCTGACGCCAACCTCTTTGGCACGGTTCAGTGCCCTGGCGGTGGCCAGATTGATGAAATTCACACAGGCCGTGATGATCAGGAATATTCCAATAACGCTGAGGACCCAAAGATTGCGTTTGCTGGCCGGCCCGTCGTAGTCCGCGTTGAAATGCACGTCGGAAAGGGGTTGCAGGTGGAGGCGGGTGGCGATGGCGTCCTCCGGCCCATAATATTTTTTTACAAAGGCGGGCAATTGCTTTTCCACGATGGCCGCGGTGGTGCCCGGCTTCAGCCGAACAAAGAAATTCATCCGGCTTGAGACGCTGCCCCAGCTGCTGTCGCTTGCTACATAGGGGTCTTTATCTTTCAGGTTCGCGTAGGACAAGTAGATCTCGCCCGTCCGGTCGGTATTGCCGGGGATGTCCCGGAGAACGCCGGTGACCCGGAAATTGATCTGGTTGTTGTAGCGGATGATCCGGCCGATTGGATCTTCGGCGCCGAAATATTTTGTAGCGATCTTTTGGGTAATGAGCGCCGTATTGGGCTCCGTTAGTGCGGCGTTGTGGTCGCCGCTTATCAGGGGGAAGCGGAAGATGTCGAAGAACTCCGGCTCCGCGTATGCAACACCCTCGTCCTCCTGGAATTTCTTTACTTCTTTTTCGCCGGGCAGAGAGATCAATGCATCGTTATAGGTAAAGACCCTCGCCGATTTCTCGATGAAGGAAAAGTCATTGCGGAAGGCCTTGCCCAGCGGTTGCGGGACGCCCGGCTGATATTCGGTCCCATCGAAGTGGTATTCCGAGACGATCCGGTAGATGCGGTCGGCCGCCGGATGAAAAGTATCGAAGCTGAATTGGTAGGAGACAAGGCTTAGGATCAGGATAGCGCAGGCGATGCCGGAGGAAAGACCGAGGATATTAATGAACGTGTAGGACTTATTTTTCCAAAGGTTGCGCCAGGCGATCTTGAAATAGTTGCGGAGCATGGGGATGTGGTTGACTTACAGTAAAGTAGTAAATTGTTGGCGGAATGTTGCATATGAACAAGATTTGTTATATCCCCCTTGTCGGGTTGGTCTTTTTGAGGGCGGAGGTGGTTGGGCAGAATTATGTCGCTATCCTTCCGACGGACCGGGAGGCCGATATCATCCGCAAGGCAGCGCATGTCACGCCGTCGCCGCGGCAGCTGCGCTGGCAGGAGCTGGAGCTTACGGCGTTCTTTCATTTTGGGATAAATACATTCACTGACCGCGAATGGGGTGATGGTAAGGAAGATCTTTCGGTTTTCAACCCGGTACATTTGGATGCCCGGCAGTGGGTAAGGGTTGCAAAAGAGGCGGGTATCCGGCAAGTGATCCTGACAGCCAAGCATCACGACGGGTTCTGTCTCTGGCCAAGCAAATACACCGATCACACGATTGCGCATACACCATATAAAAACGGGCATGGGGATATCGTGAAGGAGTTCGCGGATGCCTGTCATGAATATGGAATGGGGATGGGGCTCTATCTTTCGCCGTGGGACCGGAATTCGCCGTCTTATGGAGATTCTGCGAAATATAACGAGCTGTTTTTGAACTGGCTGACTGAGCTGCTGACGAAATATGGTCGCGTGGATGAGGTTTGGTTTGACGGCGCGAATGGGGAAGGGCCGAATGGGAAGAAGCAGGAGTATACTTTTGAGGCCTGGTATCATTTGATCCGGCGGCTGCAGCCGCAGGCGGTGATCGCGATCATGGGCCCCGATGTGCGGTGGGTGGGAACGGAGACGGGTGAGGGACGGCTGACGGAGTGGAGCGTGTTGCCGGTGAATGCGCGGCAGGAAAAGAGTATCGCGGCGAATTCGCAGAAGGATCAGACGTTTGCGCCGCTTGGTGACCTGATGAGTCAAGACCTGGGAAGCAGGGAACAATTGATGAAGGCGAAGGGGTTGATCTGGTATCCGGCGGAAACGGATGTGAGTATCCGGCCGGGGTGGTTCTATCATGAGAAGGAGGATTCGCTGGTGCGGTCGCCGGCGGGATTGATGGATTTGTATTTCAGTAGTGTGGGCAGGAATAGTGTTCTGTTGCTGAATATCCCACCCAACCGAGACGGGCTGGTCAGCGATGCGGATGTTCGGAGTCTTCGGGGGTGGAGGCGGATGATGGATCGGACTTTCGGGGTCGACCTGACGGCGGGGGCGGAGGGGGGAATATTTAAGCCGAGCGTGGAAGTCAAGCCGGGCAAGCAGTATCCGGGAATGGAGGTCCGTTTGGATCTAAAAGGTGATAAAACCTTTGACGTGGTGTTTTTGCAAGAGGACATCCGGCGGGGGCAGCGGGTGGAGCGGTACGTTTTCGAAGTGGAGAACCATGGGGAATGGGTGCAGGTGGCGTCGGGGACGACGATCGGGTATAAGCGGCTGCTGCGGTTTCCTCCGGTGACGGCGAGTCGGGTCAGGCTGCGGATTTTGTCTTCCCGGCTGGATCCGGTTATCGCTAAAATTGGGTTATATAAATCGGCTGAATGAAATATATTCTTCTTGTATCGCTGATCTGGATGACTGCCGGTGTTGGATATGCGCAGAACCGCCATCGTTTTTCGCTGGGGCAGCATGAGTTCTTATTGGATGGCAAGCCTTTTCAAATCATCAGCGGGGAGATGCACCCGGCGCGGATACCCAGGGAATATTGGCTTCACCGGATCAGGATGGCGAAGGCGATGGGGTGCAATACGATCGCTGTATATGTGTTTTGGAACTACCAGGAGGTTACGCCGGGGCAATGGGATTTTCATTCCGGCAACCATGATATTGCGGCGTTCATTCGATTGTGTAAGGCGGAGGGGATGTGGGTGTTGCTGCGGCCGGGGCCTTATGTGTGTGCGGAGTGGGACTGGGGCGGGTTGCCTTTATATCTGTTGAAGATCCCGGATATCCGGGTCCGGTGTATGGACCCGCGGTATATGAGTGCGGTTCGTCGATATATCGCGCGATTGTCGGAGGAGATCGTGACGTTACAGTGTGATCATGGCGGTCCAATCCTGATGGTGCAGGTAGAGAATGAATATGGCAGTTATGGGAATGACCGGAGCTATGTTAAGGCGTTGCATCGGCTTTGGGAGGAGCATGGGGTGACGGTACCTTTCTATACGGCGGATGGGCCGACGGCCTTTATGTTGGAGGCGGGGAGTCTGGACAGTTGCGCTATCGGTTTGGATAGTGGGGGCGGTGATGCGGATTTTGACCAGGCTTCGAAACGCAATCCGAATGTGCCGGCGTTTAGCAGCGAGACGTATCCGGGATGGCTGACGCATTGGAAGGAGCGCTGGCAGCATCCGGATACAGCGGATTTGCTTCGTGAAGTGCGTTATCTGCTGTCGCATCACCGGTCTTTTAATCTATATGTGGTTCATGGGGGGACAAATTTCGGGTTTACGGCGGGGGCGAATGCGTTCTCGCCGACGCAATATCAACCGGATGTGACGAGTTATGATTATGATGCGCCGATCGATGAGCAGGGGCGGGCGACGCCGAAGTATTATGCGTTGCGGAAGTTGATTGGGGAGTATGTCGGACATGCGTTACCTGCTGTGCCGGCGCCGGTGAAGGTCATGGGGTTCGGCCCGGTACCGATGTATCCGGGTACGTCTTTGTGGGAGAATTTAGGGACGCCGAAGCTAACGGTGATGCCTAAGCCAATGGAGGCATTTGGGCAGAGTAGCGGGCTGATCCTGTATCGGACGAAGCTTGTCGGGCATAAGAGCGGTCAACTGACGATCACGGAGCCGCATGATTTCGCGCTGGTTATTTTGAACGGTCAATTGATCGATACGGTGTACCGGGATGGGGGGAATTGGACGGTGAAATTGCCGGAGATGGATGTGAAGGAGCCGGTACTGGATATATTGGTGGAGGCGATGGGGCATATCAATTTTGGCCAGTATATGATCGACAGGAAGGGGATCACGGATCGGGTGACATTGGATGGGATGGTGTTGATGAATTGGGAGACATATACGTCCCTGGATGAGAGTTGGCGGAGGGGGGATATACTTCCTCCATCGGTGTCTAGTCAGTGGGATACCGGGCGCCGGGGGATATACTTTACCGGTAGTTTTGATCTGGACAGTGTGGCGGATACCTATATCGATATGTCTAATTTTCGGAAAGGGATTCTTTGGGTGAATTGGAACAACCTGGGGCGATACTGGAATGTAGGGCCCCAACAGCGGCTATATTGTCCGGCGAGTTTTTTGCGTCAGGGGTACAACTCGGTGATTCTGCTTGACTTGCTGGAGACGGATGCGGATAATATCCGGGGAATGAAAACATTGGCAGGTCCGGATGATGGGGGGGCGGAGGCGGTGGACCGGCCGGCTGTCAGGGTGACGGCAGTGGCGCGGCCGGATGTTGGGAAGGTCAATTCCTATTATGTTTCGAATCGGGCGCCGTTGGCGCCGTTGAGCTTTATCAAGCTACCGGTGGGCAGCGTGCAGGCGGGGGGGTGGGTGCGAAAATATCTGGAATTGCAACGGGATGGGTTAACCGGGCATTTGGGGGAGATCAGTGCGTGGCTGGATAAGAAGGACAATGCATGGTATAGCGGGACGGGCGAGGGATCGCATGGGTGGGAAGAAGTGCCATATTGGTTAAAGGGTTATGGGGACCTGGGATATCTGTTGCGGGACAGTGCGGTGATCCGGATGACACGGGATTGGTTGGAAAAGGTCTTTATGAGTCAGCGGGCGGACGGATATTTCGGGCCGCGGGTGGTCGGGCATCCGGAGAAGGATTCGATCCCGGACTTGTGGCCGAATATGCTGATGCTTTGGTGTATGCAATCGTATTATGAATACAGTTCTGATCCGCGGGTGTTGACGTTCATGGGGCGTTATTTCCGTTGGGAGGAGGGTGTGCCCGAAGGTGAGTTGTTGCGGACCTATTGGGAGAACAGCCGGGGAGGAGATAATTTGTATAGTGTCTATTGGCTTTATGATCATACCGGGGAGCTGTGGCTGCTGGACCTGGCCGCGAAGATCCACCGGTGTACGGCTAATTGGGGGCAGGACACGACGTTGCCGAACTGGCATAATGTGAATGTGGCGCAATGTTTCCGGGAGCCGGCAACCTACTACATGCAGGCGAAGGATTCGGGCTATCTGCGGGCGACGTACGTGGATTTTCGGTTGATGCGACGGCTATATGGTCAGGTGCCGGGGGGAATGTTTGGGGCAGATGAGGATGCGCGGAAGGGCTATTCCGATCCGCGGCAGGCGGTGGAGACGTGCGGGATGGTGGAGCAGATGTCGTCGGATGAATTATTGATGGGAATTACGGGCGATCCGATGTGGGGTGACAATTGTGAGGATGTGGCATTCAATACCTATCCGGCGGCTGTTATGCCGGATTTCAGGGGGCTCCGATATCTGACGGCACCGAATATGGTGGTCAGCGATGACAGGAATCATAGTCCGGGGATAGAGAATTCGGGGCCGTTCCTGCTGATGAATCCGTTTAGCAGCCGGTGTTGTCAGCACAATCATTCGCAGGGCTGGCCGTATTATGCGGAGCATTTGTGGATGGCTACGCCGGATAATGGGGTGGCGGCTATGCTGTTTTCCGATTGCTCGGTTAACGCCAGGGTTGGGGATGGTGAGGTTGCAACGATCGAAGAGCGGACGCATTATCCATTTGACACGACGGTTCGGTTACGGGTGGGGGTTGGGCGGCCGGTGACATTCCCGGTTTACATGAGGATACCTATTTGGTGTGCAGGGGCGGTTGTGCGGATAAATGGCAAAGATGCGCATAGTTTAATTGCGGCAGGAGGATATGTTAAGATCGAGAAGACATGGGTTGATGGGGATGAGGTGGAATTGTTGCTGCCGATGAGGGTTAGGGTCAGGACATGGGAGCAGAATAAGAACAGTGTCAGTGTTGACTATGGGCCGTTGACGTTTTCGCTGAAGATCAAAGAAGATTATGTGAAAGTGGATAGTAAGTCGAGTGCGATCGGGGATTCGAAGTGGCAGGCGAGTGCGGATCAGGCGAAGTGGCCGGCATTCGAGATATTGCCGGGGAGTGATTGGAATTATGGATTGGAGGTCGGGGATTTTCAACTGATCCACAAGCCGTGGCCGGTGGATGATTTTCCGTTCACGCAGGGGGCGGTGCCGATCGAGATTCGGGCGAAGGGGCGGTTAATACCCGGGTGGCGGATCGATCAGTATGGGTTGTGTGGAGTTTTGCCGGCGAGCCCGGTGGTAGTGAGCACGCCGGAGCAGTCGATTGAACTTATCCCGATGGGCGCGGCGCGGTTGCGGATTTCCGCTTTTCCTGTGGTGGAGCGGCCGTGAGGATCAGCGTGTTGGTATGGAAGGCAGCGCGGACTAATCCGGCGTTGACGTTACGGGTGGAGAATTAGGGGGTGTTGGCGGGCATGGCCGGCGAGGGCGCAAAAATCTGTACTTCCGATGGCAGCAAATCGACCGGCAAAGCGACGATGTTGGCGGTGACGGGAGGCTTATCACGGTAATAGAGCGTTTTGCCTATGAGGGACTGCATGGTTCTGCTGACTGTCGGGCTCAAATTACTATAGACGGTTTGGTAGGTTGGCATGGCGCGGTTGGTGTCGGCGTCGGCCAGGACAAAGCCGTTAAAGGGCGTAGTGGTGCTGGCGTTGGCGATGGTAATGATCTCACGGCCGGCCAGAATGCGCGAGAAGGCCAGGATGCCGCCGATTCCATAGGACAGACCGAAGCCATTGCCGTCGCCGGAGACAGGGCGAAAATAAATGCGGCCGTATTGCAGGGCGGTCTCGTTGTTACGCAACTGGGCGATGGTCTGGATACCCTTATAATATTCGTTTGTGCTATCGAAAGCGGTTGGCTTGCCCCAGAGGGCTTCGCGCACGGACTCCAGCGAGTTAAGGGTAGGTTGGTTATTGGCATCGACGGTGCCTTGGAGTCCTTGTTCGGTACCGTAATAGATGCAAGGTATCCCTTGAAGGCAGAAGAGGACGGCCAGGCCCAGGAGCACCTGTTCCTTCGGAGTAGCCGCATGGTGGAAGCGCATTTTCTGGTCGTGGTTGTCGAGAAAGCTTACGAAATACTTCCCTGCTTCCCCATGCGAGCTGAGCCGGTGCGCTTCATCTTTTTTGCGGTTTTCAAAGATCTGGCGAACCGATTCCACGGGTGTCTGGCATTTCGCGTAGCCGGGCAGGGCGTAGAAGAGAGGATAGTCCAGCGCGGCGTCGATGCCGAATCCGTCCGTGCTGTTGCGGCCGATGAAGTTCCCGATGGTCTGCTCGTTGTCCCAGATCTCGCCGAACGTAAAGAAATTTCGTTTTCCGATGCTGAGGGCGAATTCACGCATTGCGTTGGCAAACTGTTCCATTTTGTCCGGGTCGACATATTTCACAGTGTCGATGCGGAATCCATCGATATCGAATCTGGCGATGAGGTACCAGTAGGCCTGGATCATGATGTTAAGCACGGGATACTGGCCGTAGCTTGTGTGAAGGGCGGATTGGTCGGGCGCGTTCGCGGCATACTCCATCACCAATTGGCGGAAGGAGCCGAAGTCGCCTTCTATGAAGTTGCCAGTTGTGGGGCTGTTGTCCGAGAGTCGGTTGCCGCGGCGGCGGAAGAAGTCTGCGCGTTGGAGGTCCGAGGGCCAGACGGCGTCGTCGGGGGAAAGGGATGTTCCGGGGGGAAAGTTGTTGGTCCAGTCTGCCCGTGGAAAGCCGAGGCCATTTAACCATTCGATGGGTGGCTCGCTGCCCGGAGGCGCATTCATGATGGCCGCGTTGTTATCCAACTCGACAATGGTAGTGCCGTTGAGGAAATAGTCGAAAGCTCTTGTGCTGTGGTTGATGACGATATCGAAAATGACATAGATGTCACGGGCGTGAGCGGCGTCGATGAGTGCGGCGAGTTCCTGTTCCGCGGTAGCGGCCGTGCCGTCGGAGGCGAAGCGTGCATCTACTGTGAGAAAGTCCTGGATGCCGTAGCCGTGGTAATTGTATTCCCAGGCGGGTGGCGCGGAGTTCTTCAGAACGGGGGTGATCCAAATGGCGCCGACACCCAATTTCTGCAGGTAGTCGAGCTGGGCGGCGATCCCGTTGAAGGTGCCGCCTTGGCGGTAGCCGTAGATCTGATTCCATGGGCCGGCGGGAGGTTTCTGATCGTTGTTGAAACGATCGGTCATCAGCAGGTAGATCCAGTTGTCGCGCCAGTCCGTTGGGGAGGGGTAAGGGTAGGGGATCTGGCGGACTTGTCCGTTGACGGTGATAGTCTTCGTGTTGCCGTTACGATAGGCGTTGCGGATGGCGGTATAAGCAGTTTGAAGTGCGGGATCGGTGATAGATGCGGGGGTGCTCATAAGAAAGGGTTTATGGTTTATTTAAAGGTAGAAAAAAGAAGGTAGATTGCAAGCCGCTATGAGGTTCAGTCTGTCCGAAATCCTTTTCCTGATTGTGATCTTTCAGTTGCTCTTTACGAGCGTGTTCCTGTTCACGCATCGGGGTGGCAGGAGGGTCAGCAACGGCTTGCTCGCGTTATTTTTCCTGGTGATCGCGTTCAACCTTATCGACAATCTTCTTCTGATCAAGGGGGTGTATTTGCGGAATCCGGGGTATGCGTTGTGGAGTGTCTGGTTACTGTTGTTGTTTGGGCCGCTATTGTATTTGTATTCGCAGTCGATTGTCTACCGGAACTTTCGCATGACGTTCCGAAAAGGGTTGCATTTCCTGCCGTTCGTGCTGTTGTTTCTAATTACTGAACTTTATTGGCAGATCCAGGGGGCTGCGGAACAGCGGCGCATGCTGGAGCAGATCATGACGAGGCGGGTACCTGCGTATCAATATTGGGATTCTGCATTGATCTTCGTGCAGTTCTACCTGTATATGTATTTCTGCTACCGGCTGATCGGGCGATTCAGAAAGGCGGCGGGGGATACGTTCTCCGATTACCGGCGGACCGATATCCGGTGGTTGTCCAATACGCTCCTGTTTTTTTCGGCGACGATGGGGTTGGCGGCGGTGAATAGTTTGATTGGGTTGACGTCTCTGGCCGCGTTCTGGTGGCCGGTATTCCTGGTGGTGATTGGGTTGCTGTGGGGGTATGTGAATGTACTACTACTGAAGGCGTTGAGGGATTCGGAGTTGTTTGGGGTGTTGGAGGAGGAGGATTTGCCGGATTTACCCGAAGGGCTGGTTAAGGGGGTGGAGGAGTGGGCAGAGTTGCTGGGGCGGCTTCGGGGTTACATGGAACTCCGTCGTCCCTGGCTCGATCCGGATCTGACGTTGGATGATTTGGCCGCGCAACTGAAGCTGCGGCCTAAATTGTTGTCACAGGCCATCAATGAGGGGTTGGGGCAGAATTTCTTCGAGTTCATCAATACGTACCGGATCGGGGAGGCAAAGCGGCTGCTGACCAATCCGGCCGATAAAAAGATCACGGTGCTCGAGGTCCTCTATGAGGTAGGGTTCAATTCCAAATCTTCCTTCAATACGGTTTTTAAAAAGCAGACTGGTTTGACGCCCAGCGAGTTCAAAAAAAAGAATACGGGTTAGCGGAAAGTCGAACGAAATAAATCCGACCGACTTCCGGTATTCGGTCGACGGGCCGGCGGTGGGGACCTACTTTGTGGTAAAACTTTTTACCATGAAACAGAGAACCTTTTGGGTGGGCGTGCTGGCGGCGGCGGTGGTCAGCGCCGTGTTGTCTTCGCCAAAATTCGGGGTTGGCATTTTAGCCTGGGTATGCCCCATTTGCCTGTTGGCGTTCTTCCGGCTGGCGGCGGTGCGGCGGAAGGCGGTTTGGGCTTTTCCGGCGCTCATGCTCGCGCATTATCTGGCGGGTTTGGACGTGGCGCCATTCCCGGCGCCGGTATTGTTGCTGTTGTGTATATATCAGAGTTTGGTACAGTTGGCGCTTTATGGGGCCGATGCGTGGGTGTTTAAGCGATTCGACGGGTTGCTTATGACGCTCTTCTTTCCTTCGTTTGCAGTCGGGTTGGAATTCCTGAATACGGTCTATGGCGGGGGGATCTGGTGGTCGGTGGCGAATTCACAGTATGAGTTGGGCTGGCTTGTCCAGCTTGCGTCCGTCACGGGGATTTGGGGGATCAGCTTTTTGCTTTACTGGACGGCGTCGGTGGCGGTGTGGGTGTTGGGGCGGCGCAAGCGGGGTGGGTGGATACCGGGGTTGACTATTTATGGAGTGGTCATGTCGGTAATTATTGTTACGGGTTGTATCCGATACAGGGGAGTCGGCGGGGGTGGTCGTTCGGTGAAAGTGGCGGGCGTATCGGTGTCCCTGATGGGGCTGTATGAAACGTTTTACAGCGATTATTCTGGCCGGAAGATCGTTGTAAATCCGCGTGGCGCGGTGACTGATCCGGTGATGGGCCTCGTGGGGCAGGCCGAGGCCGCGTATGTCGAGACTGCGGATACGGTCCGGTTCGGCCATGTGGCAGCGGCGATCCGCGCGATGAATGACAGTCTTTTTGCGTTGAGTCAGCGGGCCGTTGACCGGGGTGCGCGGATCGTCAGCTGGTCAGAGGGTAATGGGATCGGTTGGGCGGCGGAGGGGGCGGGTTTGGTAGAAAAGGGGCGGCGGTTTGCGGCGCAAAACAAGGTGTATTTGTTGATGACGCTATGTCTGGTGCATCCGGGGAAGATCACACCGGGGAGAAAATTTTTAGAAAATGAAGCAGTACTTCTAGGGCCGGACGGAAAAGTATTGACGGTCTTTCACAAGAACAATCCGGTCCCGATGGTAGAGGCTTCCCAGCCGGGTAACGGGATCATCCCCGTGGTCCAAACGCCTTATGGAAAGCTCGCCGTGTCGATCTGTTACGATGCGGATCAAGTGGGGCAGATGCGGCAATTGGGGCATAAGGATGCCGATCTGTTGTTATTGCCTTCCGGCGACTGGTATGCGATCTCACCGTTTCACACCTATATGGCCGTCTATCGCGGGATCGAGAACGGGTGTTCGGTGTTTCGCGAAGTCAGCAACGGGTTATCCATTGCAACCGATAACCGGGGCAGGCCGGTGGGCAGCAGGGATTATTTCCGGGACGGGGCTTCGTATTGGCTCGTCGATCTGCCGGTGGGTCATGCAAATACGATCTATAGCAGGATCGGGGATGTCCTGCCATACGGGTGTATGGTCTATATATTATTCACCGTTGCCGGGTTGCTGTTTGTCAGGAGCCGGAGGCCGGATGGTCCTTTGGAGACAGGTCGAATGGCACTACAACCTTAAAGCTCACATTGCGGCCCATATTGAAGATACCCGGCTGGATACCCGGCGGCACGACGGGGTTGTCAAAATACTTAAGCCGGCTCATGTTCGATTGGTAGTTAACGTTAGCCAGGTTGGTTCCTTCGATGAAGAGTTGGACAACCTTCTTCCCGGTCTTGTTCACGATGTCGACACCCAGGCCGGCGCTGAGCAAGTCATAGCCTGCGGTATAGGTCTCGGTGCCGTAGGCTGAGAAGAAGCGGTTTTGTGCATTGTAGTGATCGAAGCCGATAAAGGCGTAGCCATTCTTAAACCCGCCGAAGCCTTTGGCATAGGTGGCGCGTAATTCGGAATGGGTATGCGGGGGTGGCATGAAGGGCAGGTATTTCAGGCTATCCGGGGCTTTGCCGCCATTTATGAGGTTCGTGCCGTAGGTCAGGGAGAGTGAGTTCTCGAAGTGCAGCCAGGAGACGGGATGGATATCGAGGTAGAATTCGCCGCCATAGATCCGTGCTGCACTCTGGACGTAGGTGAAGAGACTGTATTGTCCGTTGGGGTTTGGTGTTCCATCGGGGTTTACGCGTTCCGGGTTGCCGTTACCGTCGAGAATCTGTTCCTGAAAGATATAGTTCTGGATATGGTTGTCGAAGAGGCTGATGCTGGCGGTGACCTGCGGCAGGGAAAGGGCGGCGCCGATGTCTTCCTGTAAGCTGAATTCCGGCCGGAAGCCGCTGTTCCCCACGTGGTAGATCTGTGAGCCCGGGTCGGGGCCGTTCGCCGACAATTCAGCGATGCTGGGTGCGCGGAAGCCGCGGGCGATATTGGCTTTGATAAGGAAGCGGTCCGAGAAATTATAGGTGGCGCCGAAGCTGCCGGAGAAGCCTGAGAAGCTCTTGCTGAGTGCCGGGAACTGTTGGGTCACGCCAGGGGCGGAAAGGGGATTTGGTCCTGTGTAGAGCGATGGAAAGTATGCTATTGTCGTGTCTATATATGCGGCTTTTCCATCGAAGGTGCGGCTGTCGATGCGGGCGCCGCCGGTGATATCGAGTTTACCCAGGCTCTTCTTTACGACGAAGAAGGGGCCGATATCGAATTGGTGGTAGGCGGGGATGGGGAAGTCGGTGCTATAGCCGATGGCGTTATTCTGATACATCCCATTTACGCCAATGCTCGTCTCGTAGGCGTGGCCGATCGTAAAGTTATATTTTATATCGTAGGTATAGGTATGCAGTTCCAGGTTCAGGCCCGGGATGTCCGCGTTCTGCGGGTGGGTGAATTCGCGGCGGTGACTGTATTGCCAACCGAGGTTTACGACGAGGCTCCCGGTGCCCAGCGCGAAGCTGCCGACTTCGTAGATGCGGTAGAGCTGGACGTGCTGGTGGAGGGTTGGGAGGTTGTATGAGTTAAGGACCGATTCGGGAACTATGGGGCGGTAGGTATCCGAGTCCGTGACCTGGCGGGTGAATTTCCGGGTAAGCGAGTCGCGGCTGCCGTCGGGGATCGCCTGGAGGTCGTCGAACAGCGAGGCGTTAAGATAGGTGTAGCCCCAGGATTTGTTCAGTCCGATCATGGCGCGGGCGTCTTTCTCGTCGAAATTGGTGGCATACACGCGACCATCGTGCTGGTTTTGGTAGTCTTTGGCGCCTTTGGCGGAGAGTTGTGTGCCCCAGAGAAGGCCGTTGCGGTTGCTCTGGAGACGGAGCGTACCGTTGATCAGGCCGTTATTGGTGCCGTAGACGCTGCTGGCGTAGCCCAGGGTCTTTCCGTCGGGGGTGGGTGGGGGGGTGAGCAGGTTCACGACACCGCCGATGGCGTCTGATCCGTATGTCAGGCTGGCGGGGCCTTTGATGATCTCGATGCGGTCGATCGAATTCTGATCCACTTCGATGCCATGTTCATCGCCCCATTGCTGGCCTTCCTGGCGGATGCCGTCTTCTAAGGTGACCACGCGGTTGTAGCCCAGGCCATGGATGAAGGGTTTGGAAATATTGGGTCCCGTGGTGACGGCGCTGATGCCGGGCAGGTTGGCTACGGCGTCGATGACATTGCCGGAAGCGGAATGCTGGTCCATATAACTTTTTCCGACTGCCACGATCGGGATGGGCGCTCTTTTAATCTCTGTAGCCTTGCTGACCCCGGTGACCACAACTTCGCCGGCTTCGATGGTGGACAGGGCCAGTTGCACTTCGAGATGGGAGGTGACGGTAAAATCAACGTTCTGGTTGTAGGTGGCGTAGCCGACAAAGCTCACCTGAACGAGGTGGATGCCTTTGGTGGCCAGGGTGATCGAGAATTTCCCGTTGGCATCGGTGGCGGTCCCGGTTTTCAGGTCGGGGATCGAGATGGTGGCGCCGAAGATGGGTTTGCCATCGGCTTTATCGGTAACGGTGCCGGTCAGGGTGCCGAGTTCCGGCCCTGATACCGCCAGCAGGGGGTGATAGGATAACGATGAGCATAATAAGAGAAAGAGTAGTCGAGACTGTCTAAACATGGGGGGCAAAACTAATTAAAACGCAACAATATGTCAAAAAGTTGGGTGTGCGGTTACCGGTCGTCCAAATATCGGAGGTCGGTGAAATCCAGGTTGATGGCGGAAAAAGGCAAGGAAGGAACGCTGCATTAAGAGGATGTTAAAATGGTTGACGGGTCAGCGGCGCAGGCAAAAAATAGTACCTTCAGGCATTGGATCATGGGTATAAAAATCAGTATATGAAACAGAATCTCACGTACGTATTCCTATTTTTTTCCTTATCGACCTTTGCCCAGGCG
>DASZJO010000181.1:0-22217 GCA_035948015.1 Puia sp. | reverse complement strand
GGCCCATCGTTGCGCCAAAGAGGGTAAGCAGCACTATTTTCAGGTTGGACCAGCGGGTAAAACTTTCTTTCAGCGGGTTAACGGATAGTTTCCCGGCCGTCTTCAGGCGGGTAAACAGCGGCGATTCCTGTATTTTCAGGCGCATGTATGCGGAGACGGCCACCAGGACGCTGGAAAGGAGGAAGGGTATCCGCCAGCCCCAGGCGTTGAATTTCTCCATACTCACGTCGTGGTCGCGGTCCAGTGCATTCCTCGTGATGAGGATGACGCCCAGGCTGAGCAGCAGCCCCAGGGTGGCCATTGCCACGATCCAGGCGCTGAAATAGCCGCGGCGATTTGCGGGGGAATGTTCCGCTACATAAATTATGGCGCCGCCGTACTCTCCCCCCAATGCCAGGCCTTGAATGAGACGAAGCAACAGAACGATAAGCGGCGCGGCGAATCCGATCGTAGCATAACCGGGGACGAGCCCGATGGCAAAGGTTGAGGCCCCCATGATGATCAGGGTCAGCAGGAAGGTATACTTGCGGCCGATACGATCACCCAATCGCCCGAAAACCAGCGCGCCGAATGGCCTGGCGACAAAACCCGCTGCAAAGATGGCGAGGGTGGAGAGCAAGGCTGCGGTGGGATCCGAATTTGGAAAGAAGTGGGGCGCAATGACGGTAGCCAGGCTTCCGAAGATATAAAAGTCATACCATTCGAAGAGTGTTCCTACAGATGAGGCCGCGATAATCTTGCGGAGATCTTTTGCCGGGCTGATGGCTGCCGGGCTTGTGGCGGGTTTAGTGGATGCCATGGTGGTAAAATTAGGACAGGAATTCTGATAAAATGATTTAAAATTGTAGCATTAAGCCACTTAAACTAACGATTATGACCCCTCCTCCTGTTGTTACAGCAAGCAAGGAAGGCATTGCCAATCCTGCACCGCTGGGCCTTTGCGCTTTCGGCACCACCACGGTATTGTTAAATCTTCACAATGCCGGATTTTATGAAATGAATTCCATGATCCTCGCGATGGGCATCTTTTATGGCGGCCTTGCTCAGGTGATAGCCGGGATCATTGAAGCAAAAAAGAACAATACGTTTGGATTGACCGCCTTTACATCTTATGGTCTGTTCTGGTTATCGCTGGTTGCCCTGGTCGTATTGCCGAAGACAGGCTGGATGACTGCTCCGTCTGAAGGCGCCATGATCGGCTATTTTATCATCTGGGGGCTTTTCACCCTATTGCTTTTCTTCGGAACGCTGAAGCTAAGCAGAGCCTTGCAGTTTGTATTTGCAACTTTGACTATTTTGTTCTTTCTCCTGGCGCTTGGCGATTATACCGGGAACAGCGCGATAAAACATTTTACCGGTTTTGAAGGTATAGTATGCGGCGCTTCTGCAATCTATACCGGAGTCGCCGGTTTGCTGAATGAAATGTTCGGTAAAACGGTGTTGTCGATAGGGAACATGTAGTAACTTGGAGGCTCAAAATTGTCAGATGAGTTACCCTCACCAGATCAAATCAGCGGAAGAGTATCGGGCGGTTTATCAACGCAGCGTCAGTGACCCTGAAGGATTTTGGGCCGAAATTGCATCGCATTTCAACTGGCGCCGTAAATGGGATAAAGTGCTGAGCTGGAATTTTACCGAGCCAAGGGTTCGGTGGTTCGAAGGCGCGAGATTAAATATTACCGAGAATTGTCTCGACCGGCATTTGCAGGAGAGAGGGGATCAGCCGGCGATCATCTGGGAACCTAACGATCCTAAAGAGGACTATCGGATCCTGACCTATAAAGAGCTTCATTTTAAGGTATGCCAGTTTGCCAATGTGCTGAAGAATAACGGGCTTAGCAAGGGTGACCGGGCTTGCATCTATATGCCGATGGTCCCGGAATTGGCCATTGCTGTTCTCGCCTGTGCCCGGATCGGGGTGATCCACTCCGTGGTTTTCGGCGGGTTCTCCGCCCAGAGCATAGCGGACCGGATCCAGGACGCCAGCTGCAGTGTAGTGATCACTTCGGATGGCGCCTTCAGGGGCAATAAGGATATTCCGTTGAAGTCGGTTATCGACGATGCGTTGGTGCAGTGCCCCACTATTCGGCGGGTGATCGTATTAGAGCGGACCAAGGTTCCGGTCAGCATGATCCAGGGGAGGGATGTATGGTGGGAGGATGAGGTCCGGAAAGTGGCGGACCAGGGTAATCCGGCTTGTCCTGCGGAAGAGATGGACGCGGAGGACGTTTTATTCATACTTTATACCTCGGGTTCGACCGGGAAGCCTAAAGGGGTCGTGCATACGTGTGCGGGCTATATGGTGTATACGAACTATAGTTTTGTCAACGTATTCCAGTATCGGCCCGGTGACGTTTATTTCTGTACGGCGGATATCGGCTGGATAACCGGGCATAGTTATATCGTGTACGGGCCGCTCAGCGCCGGAGCGATTTCGGTTATGTTCGAAGGCATTCCGACCTGGCCAAATGCCGGCCGGTTTTGGGACATTGTAGACAAGTTCAAGGTCAATATTATTTATACTGCACCTACTGCGATCCGCAGTTTAATGGGTTTCGGGCTTGATTATGTGAAAGATAAAGACCTGAGTAGTCTGAAAGTGCTGGGTACGGTCGGGGAGCCCATCAATGAGGAAGCGTGGCATTGGTATGACGAGCAAATCGGGAAGAAGCGTTGTCCGATCGTTGATACCTGGTGGCAGACGGAGACCGGGGGCATTATGATCTCCAATATGGCGGGGGTGACACCGGGAAAGCCCGCGTATGCCACATTACCTCTACCAGGAGTACAGCCCGTCCTGGTAGATGAGAAGGGTGAGGAGTTGCAAGGAAATAATGTCAGCGGTAACCTTTGCATCAAATTCCCCTGGCCATCGATCATCCGCACTACTTATGGAGATCACGAGCGGTGTCGTCAGGCGTATTTCGCCACTTATAAGGGCTTGTATTTCACCGGAGACGGTGCGCTTCGGGATGCAGATGGGAATTACCGGATCACCGGCCGGGTGGATGATGTACTGAATGTAAGCGGGCATCGGATCGGCACGGCGGAGGTGGAAAATGCGATCAATATGCACACCGGGGTAGTCGAGAGCGCGGTAGTGGGTTATCCGCATGAAATAAAGGGCCAGGGTATTTACGCGTATGTGATCTTCAGCGGCAATAAATCGGATGAGAACCTGATCAGGAAGGATATCAGTCAGACGGTTGCGCGGGTGATCGGGCCGATCGCCAAACCCGACAAGATACAGCTGGTAAACGGCCTGCCCAAGACGCGCAGCGGGAAGATCATGCGCCGCATTTTGAGAAAGATCGCGGAGGGGGAGATGCAAAATCTTGGGGACACTACGACCTTGCTCGATCCCGCAGTGGTGGAGGAGATCAAAGGTGGCCGCTTGTAGTTTGCGGCGGAGTGGTCGATCAATGCTGAATGATCACTTTGGCGCCGACTGGTACGATCCGGTATACTTCATCCATGTCTTCATTTTTAAGGGAAACGCAGCCGTTTGTCCACATCTGATACGCGTCTACAGCATGCTCGTCATGGGGCCAGGTGCCATGGATAGCGATCCCGTCGCCGATCTTCGCGTCTTTGGGGATCAGGCCCTGCGCCTTTCTATCATTGAATTTCGTGAGATCTGCCTGGGTCGGATAATCCAGGTCCATGATCTTGTTCCATTTTTCGTGCGGTCGTTTGGAAGCGATATGGAAGGTCCCTTCGGGTGTTTTGCGATCGCCCATGACCATCTTGTCGTCCAATGATTTGCTGCCGAATACGGCCGGGTAGGTAGCGTAGCAGCCGTTTTTGTCAAAGATCTGCAATTCATAGCTGGATTTGGTGACCAGAATATAAATCTCGCCCTCCGGCGCGCGGTGGAAAAAACGCCGGGTGGTGGTCCGGTGCTGTGCATCCCGAAAGGAGAAAAGGGTGACGAGCAACAGGCAGCAGAAGGTCAGTTTTCGCTTTGTCATAATGAGGCGATTTGACCTGGGATAACGACCAGCGTTTAGCGGATATTACCGATGTTGATAAATTTAACAAAGCGAAACGCGGGGGGTTGACTACCATGCTCCGAGGCGGATGCCGACCGTGTAAGGGATCTGGTTCAAGCCGTTGCTGAACATCGACTTGGCGGCATACGAGCCGTAGAATTTCACCCAGCCCAGTTCCAGTTCTGCGACATACGATAGTTTCCAGGGTTCGAGATCGAAATCGTTAAAGGTCTTCTGTTTTCCGAATTCATGGCTCTTGAATTTCTGCCTGGAGGAGTATCTGTAGCCCACGCTCGCTCCGACACTGAAGCCGTAGGGGTTATTCCGCCGGTGCGGGGTAAAGTTGAAATTCAGCATAAGGGGAATGGTAACATAGTCTACGGCCAGCTTGTCTTTTGTGTAGTTGATCGTGTCCATGGCAACGGTGGTGGGGTTGATATGGTATCGGATATTTTCTTCATACCGGTAGTTGTTCAGTTCGATGCCGAGGCCCCATTTAAGGTTGACGACATTTTTGATCAGGCTGAACCGCTGCATGAAGAGCCAGATATTGACGTCTACAGATTTTCCATCGTTTAGCTTGAACCAATCTTTCGTCGAGCCCGGGGCGAATTTCTGTGCAGCGGCTCCAGCGTAATTAGTCTGGTCGTTAAAGTAGGCGATGCCCAGGTCGACAATGCACCAGTCGGTGCTGACTTTTGACGGCCGGCCCGTCCAGTTGCGATGTCTGTGTACGCGTAAATATTCGGGATTGTCCCAGTCGGGTTTGCCGTTGCGGACGATGACCAGATTACCGACGCGAAGGGTGTCATTGGGGTGGCCGGCGGTGTCGGTTGACTTGCCTGTGCTGTCGTGCTGTGCCCATGCGGAGAGGGTCAGACAAAGCCCTGCCGCCAGTAAAAATAACCGGTTCATAAATTTTCCGTTTTTTTCTTAATCAATTGATACCTGGAAGGCGCCAACCAATACTTGCCGATTGCCGTCGCTGTCGCGTTCTGCGGTTTTTCCTAAGGCCCGCTTCACTTTCCGGAAGATGCCGCGCAATGCGCCTCTCCCCGGAGCAGCCGATTCGTCGGTAATAAAATTGTTGTTACGCTGGTCGTTGGCTTCTTCCTGCAAGGCCTGCGTGGCAAAGGACGATTGCTCTTTCGGGATGCCGGTTTGAACGGCAAGATGGATATTCGTTGCGAGATCTTCCGTCGGCGGCACCGATCCGATAGCCGCGGTAGTCACGGGATCGGTATCATGGATCTCAGTTACCGGATCGACCTTGCCCAGGGTGTGGGCCGGCGATGCATCTCCGGTATTGTCAACTGCAACATCCTGCGGTTGCTGCGGTTCCCGTCTCTCAATGATCTGCTTTGCAGGCTGGTCCTTATGCGTTCCTGGCTGCCCTTCCATAGAGTTTAACGCAGGAACGGGTGCGGGAGTTACAGTTGGAATAATTTTATGTGGGATCACGGTTGAATCGATGCGTTTTGCGATGATCGGGGCGGGTTTGCCAGAATGTTTTCCTGAAGGTAACAGCAACAGCAAAGCGATCGTGCCTGCAACTGCAGCGGCTATACCTGCGCGTAACCAGAACAGCGGAATGACCCTTCTGTCTTTTTCGGTTTTGTAAAGCCGGTCTTTCCCGGGGAAGGCAATAGTGGTGTCGGGGTAACTCACGGTCTGGCGAAGGATTGCCAATTCCCTTTCTACCAATGGATGCTGCCGCAGCGCCGCCTCAATCCTTGCCGTATTTTTCTCATCGAGTTCGCCATCCATGTAGGAAAGCAGATCACCGGTCCAGGCGGATCCTTCGATTTCCGGTTTCAGCAAGGCCGAACGGTCGGGAAAGGTAAGGTGGCTGTCCGGGGATACTCTGCATTGGAGTAATGCTTCCCATTCTTCACGCAGGTCAGGATGATCGGCGACGAACCGTTCTACCTCACGTCTTTCTGCCGCCGACAGTTCGTTGTCGGTATAAAGCAGGAAGAACTCTTCATAATTATCTCTCGTGATCATTGGCGTTAAATTAGGTTTTCCAGGCTGACCAGGTAACTCTTCAACTGGATCCGGGCCCGGTGGAGGTATACTTTCACCTGGCTTTCGGTCAGCCCCGTGATCTGCCCGATCTCCAAATAGGAATATCCTTCATAGTCTTTAAGCAGGACCAGCGACCGTTGGGTCTCGTTCAGCCGGGCCAGTGCGGTTTCGAGCGTCTTCTTCAGCTGGCTGACGGGCCGGTCGCTGACGATGGCCTCTTCGCGAAATGTTGATTTAAGCTCGATCCGTTTCTCTTTTCTCAGGTGATCGATCATCTGGTGATAGGCGATCGTGAAGAGATAGGATTTGCTTTTCACTGAATCAACGCTGCCGCGATTCTTCCAGAGTTTTTCAAAGGCCGATTGGACGACGTCTTTTGCGTCCTCTTCCCGCCTTAAATTTTTCAGGATGAAGCGATAGACATTATCCGCGTATAAAGTAACACAGTCATTATATTCTCTGTCAGTCATAAGCCGGGCGGTGTCCCGCGGAACTTGTTTTTTTGTTATCCCCTATATGTACGACGGACCGGGGTCGAAAGTTACAAAAGGAGGGAAAAAAGGAGGAAAGTAATTGATTAACGTTTGCTAATCAACAAGTTGTGTGTAAGAGATTCCCAGAGGACGAATGGGCTTTGGCATTTGCTGCCATCGCATTTGCCTTCTCCGTTGGTGGCCGGGTCATCCTGGCGGGAAGCGCGGGCATGAGCATACGAGAAAACGACCATCGAGGCGATGATTATCAAGGTGGCCGTGAACAGTCTTATGGTCAGATTGCGCTTCATGTGACTTTTCTCGTATGACGAAGGTATACAATCTTTTGTTACGGGTCCTCAAAAAATTAGCCACCCATCTAACAGATAATATTTCAACAACTTACATTTGCGTCTTAAAGTATTGAACTATGAATTCATCCTTTGTAAATCGTATTGCTGCCGAGCTGGAAGAGATCAAGGCTTCCGGCCTTTTTAAGACTGAGCGGATCATTGCCAGTCCGCAGGGGGCCGAAATCGTGGTAGGAGGTGTGACGGTGCTGAATTTTTGCGCCAACAATTACCTGGGGCTTTCGAGTCATCCGAAGGTGATCGAGGCTGCTCACAAGGCGATCGACACCCGTGGTTATGGGATGAGCAGTGTGCGGTTTATATGCGGTACCCAGGATATTCACCGGGAATTGGAGCGCAAGATCGCCGCATTCCTCGGCCTGGAGGACACGATACTGTATGCCGCGGCTTTCGATGCCAACGGCGGCGTATTCGAGCCTTTATTCGGCGAGCAGGATGCGATCATTTCGGACGAGTTGAATCATGCCTCGATCATCGATGGGGTGCGGCTTTGCAAGGCGCAGCGTTTTCGGTACAAGCACAATACGATGACGGACCTGGAAGCGCAGCTGCAGGCGGCCAGGGGTGCGCGAAGCCGGATCATCGTGACCGATGGTTCGTTCAGCATGGATGGCACCATCGCGCAACTCGATAAGATCTGTGATCTGGCTGACCGGTATGAGGCCATTGTAATGGTAGACGACTCGCATTCCACCGGTTTTATGGGCAAGACGGGCCGTGGAACACATGAGCATTGCGGAGTGATGGGCCGTGTCGATATTATAACCGGAACCCTGGGGAAGGCGCTTGGCGGGGCCAGCGGTGGATTCACCAGCGGCAGAAAGGAGATCATTGAGATGCTGAGGCAGAGGAGCCGTCCTTATCTGTTCTCCAACAGTCTGGCTCCTTCCATCACCGGCGCCAGTATTGCGGTACTGGACATGTTGAGCGAGACGACAGTGTTGAGGGACAAACTGGAATATAACACCAAATATTTCCGCTCGAAGATGACCGCAGCGGGCTTTGATATCCGGCCGGGTCAGCATCCGATCGTGCCGATCATGTTGTATGACGCGGTAGTAGCCCAGAATTTTGCCGCGCGTTTGTTGGGCGAGGGTATTTATGTGATCGGGTTCTTTTATCCGGTCGTTGCGAAAGGGCAGGCGAGGATACGGGTACAGCTAAGCGCTGCGCATGAGCAGGCGCATCTTGACAGGGCGATCGCCGCTTTTACGAAGATCGGGAAGGAGCTTGGAGTTTTGAAAAATGATTAAGGTCAGGTCAGCGCGACCATACTGATCTCAATATTCACATTTTTGGGGAGTGTCTTTACAGCATAGGTTTCCCGCGCGGGGAAGTCCGCGATAAAATATTGGCCGTAGATCTCGTTTACCGTTGCGAAGAGCGCCATATCGCTCAACAGGATCGTTGTCTTTACCACGTGACCGAAATCGAGGCCGGCGGACGAAAGGATGGCCTTGAGATTATGCATGACCTGGTGGGTTTCGGCGGCGATGTCGGCTGCATCTATGTTGCCTGTAGCCGGGTTTATGGGGATCTGACCGGAGATGAACAGGAGCGGGCCTGCCTGGACGGCCTGGGAATATGGCCCGATTGGCGCGGGAGCGTTCGGAGTATTGATGATCTTTTTCATGCGGCGAAGATCGTCATTTATACATTTATATTTGCGGTCAATGAAAGTCGTAGTTATTGCTCAAAAGGCGGCTCCTGTTTTGTTCCAGGCTGTCGAATCTGTGGTGATCCCGGACCTGAGTGAGCTGGTGATGCATCGTGATGCCGACCTTTATATCGACCTTGACTTTGCGGCAGATCCGACAAGGATCGCCGCGTTAACTCAGCTATTGCCTTCGCCGGTCATTGTAAATGCTGTGTTGCCGACGATCGAAGAGATCGGCTCCCCTTTTATCCGGATAAATGGGTGGCCGGGGATGTTTGAGCGAAAGGTACATGAGTTGGCCGTCCCCGATGCGGCGACGGCGGAGCGGGTTGGGCGCCTTTATGAAAAGCTGGGTTGTTCGTTTAAGCTGGCGCCGGATATTCCCGGGATGATCACTGCGAGAATGCTGGCTGTCCTTATCAATGAGGCATGGTATACCTGGCAGGAAGGAGTGAGCGGCAAGGAGGAAATCGATACGGCGATGAAGTTGGGAACCAACTATCCGATGGGGCCATTTGAATGGGGTGCCCACATCGGGCTTAATCGGGTTGTCGGATTACTCGAGGTTTTGAGCAAGACTGATTCCCGTTATTTCCCGGCAGATAGCCTGAAAAGAGCGGTAGCGGCATTAAAATATGATTAAAAAGAATGATAAATCAATTTTGATTTTTATGGTTAAAAACGGGGTAGTATGTCCGTGATCCTGAATATTGACACTGCGATGGGGATGGCGGGTGTGTGTATTTCGAAGGAAGGCAGCGTCCTGGCACTGGCAGAAAGTCAGGATCAGAAAAATCATTCTTCCTGGCTTCATCCGGCGATCGGGCGGCTGTTGGCGGAGACACATCTCCGGCCGGCGGATCTGCAGGCGGTGGCCGTTACGGCGGGTCCCGGCTCCTACACGGGGCTGCGGGTGGGAATGGCTGCTGCCAAAGGGTTTTGCTATGCTTTGGGTATTCCGCTGATCGCCGAGAACACGCTGAATATGATGGCATTTGCGGCGCGTGAACAGTTACCGGAAGCCGATCTGTTATGTCCGATGATCGATGCGAGAAGGATGGAGGTTTTCACGGCGATATATGGCAAAGAAGGCGAAGTGTTGCTTTCGGCAACGGCAATGGTCATTGATGAAAACTCATTTTCTGAATTTTTGTCGGTGCGCTCGATGTCGTTTTTTGGGGAAGGGAGTTATAAGTGTAAACAGTTAATTACCGCCTCCAGGGCCGCTTTTGTAAACCCCTCATATCATGTGGGGTATCTGGGTAAATTATCTTTTTTACGATATTTGCAAAAGGAATTCACCGGCGTGGCATATAGTGAGCCCGTTTATACCAAGGAATTCCACTCTCATACCAAAAAATGACTATATTATCATATAAACCGAATTCAGTCGTCTTTTTAAATGAGTTGATCCTAAATTTGCCAGACCTGTCACGTATCTTCTTGAAACCTTAAAATGGTATTCGCTCATGAGCTTAACGATGAACAATAATAGCTATTGGATGGTAGTGAATGCAGAGGGCTCTGACGGCGCCCCTGTAAAAGTCGATTTTTTGAATCTGAAGAAAGGAGCACTGATCTTAAGGGCGCTCAATCACAAATTGCGTCAGCAGATCATCCGCCTGCTGGATGAAAATAAAAAGCTGACGGTAACAGAGATCTACGTTCACCTTCGATTGGAGCAATCAGTTGCTTCTCAGCACCTTGCCATATTGCGGCGGGCGGGTATCGTCAAAACGCAGCGAGACGGTAAATTTATCTATTACATTATCAATCATGACCGGCTTGGAGAGATCATGAAATGTGTGGATGAATTGATCGATTAATCACTCGTGGCAAAAGAGCGCTTCAGTCCGGTGCGGGAATTGACTAACTTTGCATGATTGGCTGGCCGATCAGACAGCCGGCCTCCGGCCGTTTAAAAATGCAGGGTTATGTTCATCAAGCAATTGTATACCGGTTGCCTCAGTGAGGCCGCCTATTATATCGAGAGTGAAGGCGAGGCGGCGATCATCGATCCGCTACGGGATATCGATGTATATCTTGAACTTTCACGGGATCGCAGGGCGACCATTAAATACATTTTTGAAACCCATTTTCACGCTGATTTTGTGAGCGGCCATCTTGACCTGGCGAAGGCCACGGGCGCTCCGATTGTCTACGGGCCGCATACCGAGACGAATTTCCCCATCCATAAAGCGGTTGACGGCGAAGTTTTTCACCTGGGTAACAGCAAAATAGAGGTCTTGCATACGCCCGGTCACACGCTCGAGTCTTCCTGTTACCTTGTCCGGACGCCGGATGGCAGTACGCCGGCGTTGTTCACGGGGGATACGTTATTTGTGGGAGATGTTGGAAGGCCTGATCTAAGCAGCGGGAATTTGTCGAGGGAGGAGTTGGCCGGCATGTTGTATGATTCGTTGCAGACGCGGATCCTGTCCCTGCCGGAAGAGACGGTCATTTATCCGGCGCATGGGCCGGGCAGCAGCTGCGGGAAGAATCTGGGGCCAAATACATACAGTACCCTGAAGGAAGAAAAAGAAAGCAATTATGCGTTGAGGGCAAATTCAAGGGAAGAATTCGTCCGGGCGGTGACGGATGGGCTTGATGTCCCGCCGTCTTATTTTTCTATTAATGCCCGGATCAACAAGGAGGGTTATGAAAGCCTGGATGAAGTATTGGAAAGCGGGTTAAAGGCTTTAGACCTTGTGAGCTTCAAGAATTGGATCGCGGAGCAAGAGGCTATTTTGCTGGATACGCGCTCGTCGCAGGTATTTGTTGCGGGTTTTGTACCGGGTTCTGTCAGCATAGGGCTGGACGGGCGCTTCGCCGAGTGGGCAGGCAGTTTGCTTCCTTTTGACAAACCTATCGTACTTGTTACCGCGCCGGGAGAAGAAAAGGAAAGCGTTATCCGGCTTGCCCGGGTTGGTTTCGACAAGATGATAGGGTATCTGGAGGGAGGCTTCCCCACCTGGCAACAAGCCGGCGAGCCTATCGACATGATCATCGACGTCCTGCCGGACGAGCTGGCGATGGATATTCCGTTTGACGAGAACCTCCTGGTGATCGACGTCAGGCGGGAGACGGAATTTGCGGACGGTCATATCAAAGATGCCATAAATTTACCTCTCCAGGAACTTGCGGATCCCCTTAGTATGGCGAACCTGGAAGAGCGGTTCAATCTTTATGTTCATTGCGGCGGCGGCTATCGCAGCATCATTGCTGCATCGCTGTTAAAACGCCAGGGTATTCATAATCTACGGAATGTGACCGGAGGCTGGAAAATGATCAAGGAGCAAAAGGGGATCGAGATAATAAAGGACAAGAGTGTGTTGAATTAGCGCACGCAGGCTGCGGTAGTTATCGGTTCGATGTTAACGATCCCGCTGCGGACCGCGAACATTGCAAGTCCGACTCGCGTGCGGACATTCAGTTTTTCGAATAAGGCATCCCGGTAGCCGTCGATAGTCCTTGGGCTGAGGTACATCCGGTCTGCGATCTCCTTGTAAGTCCATTCAGTGCAGACCAACCTCATGAATTCCAGCTCCCTTTCATTCAGGACCAGCATCGGGCGGCATTGCTGACCCGCGTAGAATCCTTTCCGGATAATGGATTCAAGTGCCAATCTCAATTCTTCGGGAGCGGAATCTTTTAGAATATAGCCTTTGGCGCCGTTGCGCAGGATGCGGACGATTGAGCTTTCAGTGTCGTACATGGAGAGCGCCAGGATCCTGATATCGGGGTAGTGAAGTCTGAGCCAGTTAGCGGTTTCGCAACCGTCCATACCGGGCATATTGATATCGAGGAGGACCACATCGGGCAGGCGGGTATGCTGAAGCTGTCGGATAAGGTCCAGACCTCCGCAGGCTTCAAAGAGGACATCATATTGACCAAAACTGCGGACCAGGCCTGACAATCCGTTGCGCAGCAAAGCGTGATCGTCGACCAGGGCGATTCCGGGTTTAAGATTTGTCATCCGGTGGGGGGTTTAAGTGGTTGGCTGCTAATCAGGAAACCCTACCCAACCGGGCACGGCATTGGGGTATTATGGATGATACATAGTAAATGTATTATAAATTTTTGAAACGCAACAAGGCAGAATGATGCAGGCGGTATTAAATTTTATCCCTGTCGATCCAATTGGGGGTAAAAATTTCATCCCAGGCAATTTTCCAGCGTTTATGGCTCCAAAGCCAGGTTGCCGGCTGCTCCCGGATCGCGGCTTCGAGCAGGTCCCGGTATCGCAGGGTGAGCTCGCCTTCCGGCAGGAGGGCGGGATGCTCGGCTATAGTGGTGAGATGGGAGCGGTAGTGGCCGCGGCTGCTTTTATAAACGCGGGCGAATACAGCCGGAATGTCCCCGGGTTTGACGCCGCTTTCCGCCCCCCGGATGAAGGCGGTAGGGCGGCCAAAGAAGTTCAGCCAGTAGTTGTTATCGGGCCCGCTTGGGGACTGATCAGCGACGAGTGCAAGGGCGTATACGGAGTTGCGGTAAGGAAAGATCGCCCGGCGCAAGCCGGTGGCAGGCAGCAGTACGGTGCCGGTACGTCCCCGGAGGCGGAGGAACAGCCGTTCAAAGACCTTATTGGTTACGGGCATATAGACCACGATGAACGTAAAGCTGGTTAGGCGAGGCATGGCAACGTTAGCCACTTCCCAGCCGAACAGGTGGCCCAGGAACAGGTGGATCTTTCGGCCCTCCCTTGCGAAATTTTCCATCACTTCCGGATTGTCGATCACGAAGCGTTCGTCCAGCCAGGCCGGGCTTGCGGAGAGTAGTTTGATCGTTTCAATAAAACTGTCGGTAAAGTTGCGGTAGAATTCCCGGGCGATCTGACGCCGTTCGGCCTTCGATTTCTCCGGGAAGGCATCGCGGAGGTTTCTCATTACGATAGCGCGCCGGTATCGGATCACTGTATACAGTAAAAAGGCGAGGCCGTCTGAAATTCCGTAGAGGAGCCGTGTCGGCAGGAGGGATATCCCATAAAGGAGACCGTATACCAGGTAATACATATTGCTAATTCACCCAATTCTTCGCTTCCTGCTCGACATGATGCAGGTCGACTTTTACATGATATTTATTCCGAAGGTGGCGGGCCAGGGCGTCGGCTGCGTAGACACTGCGGTGTTGTCCGCCGGTGCAGCCAAAGCTGATACATAGACTGGAAAATTCCCGATTGATATAATCTTCCACCGAAATGTCTACTATATTATACACCCCGTTGAGGAATTCCGGCATTCGGGTTTGCTGTTCGAGAAAGTCTTTGACCGGCTTATCCCGGCCCGTCTGTGTCCTGAACTCTTCGATTCGACCCGGATTGAGAATGCCCCGGCAGTCAAAGACAAAGCCGCCTCCGTTCCCGCTGTCATCGACGGGTATAGTTTTCCGGTAGGAAAAGCTTCGAATGTGGACGACCAGCGGGGTATCGTTATCGGCTTGTACGGGTTCGAAACGGGAGATCACATCGTCATGTATCACCAGTTCGAGCAAGCGGTCGAATTCGGGAAGGGCGATCCCCGTCCGGCGGTGGCTGACGAACCATTTCAAATTCCGCAAGGCGAGGGGGATGCTGATCAGGAAATGCGCTTTCCGTTCGAAGAGGCCGCGGAAGCCGTATGCGCCCAATACCTGCAGCAGCCGGATCAGGACGTAGCCATTGTATTGTCCGACGAAGGAGCTACGGTCCACCGGCTTCCCCAGCAGTTCATCGACGCAATCCATGTAGTAGTCCAGCAGCGAGTCCTTCCATGCATCCGATAGTTTCGCTTTTGCCTGCCAGAGCAGCGAAGCCACGTCGTATTGCAATGCGCCTTTCATTCCGCCCTGGAAATCGATGAAATGCACATGTCCGTCTTTCAGCAGGATATTGCGGCTCTGGAAATCGCGATAGAGAAAATATTTGTGGTCTGCCCTGGTGAGATAGGCGCTCAACCCATCGAAGTCGTCGATCAGGCGCTCCTTGTCGTACGGGATCTGCAGGGTATCCAGGAAATAATATTTGAAGTACAGCAGGTCACTGAGGATCGCCTGTTTCCCGAACTCCTGAGAGGTAATGGTCTTACTATAGTCCAGCCCTTCGTTGCCGCGGATCTGCAACCTGGCCAGTTGTTGCAGGCTTTTTTTGAAAAGCTCATGAGCGGCGTCGGTGTATCCGGTTCTCTCCAGCTCTGTCAGCAGGGACAGGTCGCCGAAATCCTCCTGGAAGTAGATGGTGGAAGCTTCGTTCACAAAATAGATCTCGGGTACCGGGCAGCCGCGTTCCCGGAAATGCCGGCTGAAATAGATGAACGTCTGGTTTTCCCGGACGTTGTCATTGAAGGTGGCGATATAGGAGCGTTCGTCTGTCCGGATACGAAAATAGATCCGATTGCTCCCGGATTGGGGAATGACGTCCAATTCCGTCAACGGGTAGCGGCTATAGGTCAAAAAAAGTCTTCTGATCTCTTCGATTATGGATTGCATACAGATTTAGCCGTCGGATCGGTGGTCCGTCCGCGAGCCGGTAAAGGTAAGAAGAATTTAGGGAGTGCCGCCGCCGGTACCGCTGCTGACCCGTTTGCTTTCGTCTTCCGCGCCGGTCTGATGTTGGCGGGCGGCCTTGACCTGGTTGTTGCCGAAGCGCCAGGTAAAGTTCAATTTCAGCTGGCGGCTTTCCGTGGTGCCGGCGGTATAGATATATTGCCCGGAGTAGTTGCTGGTCGCGGCCCAGCGGAAGGTATAAAAGATATCGCTGACCGAGGCCTTCGCTGTTGCCCGACCATTGAAAAGCGTTTTTTGCAGCCCGCCGTCGATGCTCCACACCGTGTGGCTTCGGAGCGTGGCCTGGTAGATAGTCGGGGAAGTGTAGTATTGTGAAAGGTTTGCCGACCATCCCCTGCCCAACTGAAAATTATGTTGCGAAAAGATGGTCGTATTGAAGACATTCAGGTCGATGACCTTCCCAACGCCGAAATTGGCTTTATACGAGGCATAGAATGCGTTGACATTTACAAAGGCGCTGTACCATTTATATTGGAAGGAGTAACTGACATTGAGGCCGAGGATATCCTGGCCGGCAAGGTTGACATCGGTGTTGACGGTCCTGGAGCGGTCGGTCGTATCCGGAACGGAAGAGAACAGATCGCTGATGTGGCTATAGCTCAGGGTAGCCGACAACGCATATTTATAGGACCAGGTCAGGCCCAGGTTATTGGCGTATTGTGGTTGTAATTGAGTGTTGCCTTTCGCGGACGTATAATCGTCGATCTTGAAGACAAACGGATTCAGCTCCTGGTAGTCCGGCCGGTCGATGCGGCGGCTGTAGGTAAAAGTCCAATCTTTCCAGCTTAGGGAAGCGCTCGGGAACAGGTCGGTGTAGTGCCGGGACCACGTCGAATCATAGACCGTATAGTCTGTCAGAGATTGCTGCCAGCCGACCGAGTTACCTTTGCCGGTTGTGTTTTCTACACGGATGCCCGCTTGCAGTGTCAGCCTTTTTTTGAATGCCCGGCTATAGTTGATATACGCCGCATTGACATTTTCATTGTAGGTGAAATTATTGCTGCTGAGCGAATCGAGGATTTTTCCCGAATTCTCCAGGTCATATTCCCGGAAGCTGTTGTCGCTGGTGACATACGAGACTTTTGCGCCAAAGCTCACCTGACCTTTCAACCCATTCATAGAATAGTCTGCCTTGATGCTGTAGATGTCTATGTTGGTCGGCGAAAGGATATTATAGCTGTCGCTGTAAAGGAAATGCTGACCAGTGGAATCGAAATAATCATTAGGCTGCAGCTGATCCTTACGGAGCCGGTAGACCGCATAATCTGCGTTCAACTCGAGCAGCCGTCCTTTGCTGCCGTCATAGCGATAGTTAAGGTTGAAGTTGTAGTTATCCCGCAGGCCGCTGGTACGGTTGTCGGCTACAAGCAGCCTGTCTGTCGTATGGGTTGGGATATTGACGATTGAAGTGCTGCTATTGGCTTTAACGCTATCGGTGACCAGTGATCCGCCAATCAGCACGCCAAGCGTGCTGTTCTTATTCAGGAAATAATCCAGACCCGCATGAAAAGTCTGGCTGACGGTTGTGATGACCAGTACTGCCTGCTGGAGCAGGAGGGTATCCGGCAGCGTACGATTGTAGATGCTATGGGCCAGAGTGGTGGCATTGTGGTAGTTGTAGTCGCCGAAGAAATTAAGTTGTTTGTCCCGGTGATTGAAGCTCAGGTTAGCGTTGTATTTGCTATAGGTGCCAAGATTGTATCCTGCGCCTGCGGTGAAATTCGTACCCAATGATTTGTCTTTCTTAAGCCGGATGTTGATGATCCCCGCGCTCCCTGCCGCTTCATACCGGGATGTAGGGTTGGTGATGATCTCGATGGATTCGATAGAGGAGGATTGCAGGGTCTCCAGGTATTGGGCCAGGTTGCTCCCGGAGAGATAGGTGGGACGGCCGTCGACATAGACCTGGACACCGTTCTTCCCGCTGAGGCTGATGGAATTGGTGTTATCGACGGTAACGCCGGGAGATTTGCGGAGCAGGTCCAATGCGTCTTCGCCGGCGGCGTTGATATTCCCTTCCACGTTGAGGATGATCCTATCCGGCTGTACCTGCAGCAGTGGTTTGATGGCGGTGACCTGGACCATATCCAGGACGCCGCTGAATTTTGGGATTATGGGTGGGACGCGAACACTGTCCTTTAGCTCAAAAGTGGTCGTTCTGATAGTAAAATAGCCCACGGCTGCGACAACAATGTAGTATTGACCGGCCGGAATTGCGGCAAATTCATATACGCCGCCGGTATCGGAAATTGTAATTTTGGCGAGGGTGGAATCCCTGGTTTTTTTTAGCGAAACGGTGGCGAATGGTATGGGTTGTCCTGTTGTGTCAACCACAGTCCCGCTTATTTCCTGCGCCTGAGTCAATCCATAGGAAAAGAAGGTAAATAGGAAAAGCGCAGTTAGTCTCATGTTAGGTTTTGAGTGGCACAAAACTAATTTACAAAAATTATGGTGTAAAAACTTGTTTGCCATAATTTGCTGGTATTTCCACTTAGTACATGGATTATGTCCGGGAATATAAGCGTTTTATCAATAGTCATTATTTGAATGGCGCAATACGCATTACCGTAGGGATTACCCTGCCCGCCATTCTGCTTGGATATTTCAACAACCTGTCTACCGGCATCGTTGTCTCCATCGGCGCCATGTGCGTTGCGAATACTGATAATCCCGGACCGATCCATCATCGGCGCAATGGGATGATTGCCTGTATATTAATTATTTTTCTCGTCAGCCTGATCACTGGTTGGGCGAATAATTCTCCGGTATGGATGGGTCTGATCGTACTGCTGTTCTGCTTCGTGTTCTCGCTGATGGGCATTTACGGCAACCGGGCTTCTTCGATCGGTGTCAATGCTTTGCTCGTCATGGTATTGAATATCGATCGTCATTTCCGTGGATGGGACGTTGTGTACAATTCGCTATATATATTGGCCGGCGGTTTGTGGTACACCGTACTATCCCTGCTGTTGTATAGTTTTCGGCCATACAAGCTCGTTCAGCAGGCATTGGGAGACTGCATTCAGGCTACAGCCGGATACCTGCGGATAAAGGCCTCTTTTTATTCCCGGGATATCGACTATGACTTGAGTTACCGGCAGCTCTTGGAAAGCCAGGTCGCCATTCAGGAGAAGCAGGACCTTTTGCGGGAGCTGATCTTCAAAAGCCGGAAGATCGTCAAGGAATCCACGCTTACCGGCAGGACGTTGATGATGATCTTTCTGGACAGCGTCGATCTGTTCGAGCGGATCATGACTTCTCAGCAGGACTATCGGCTTTTGCATCGTTTGTTTGACAATAGTCAATTACTTGAAGAGTGCCGTCAGTTGATATTGGATCTTGCGACGGAGCTCGACGGGATCGGGCTGGCGGTCATGAGCGGCAAGCCTTCTGTCGACCGGTCTGGTTTGTCTTCGAGGATCCGGCAGCTCCGGGCCAAGTTGGCTGCGAATGATGTCGAAGGCATGGCAGACCTGAGCAATATCCTTGACAGCATTCAGGACATCAATGACCGGCTTCATGTGTTGCATGGATTTACGACTTATGACCGCAAGTCGAGCAGGGACTTCAAGGCTGATTTGGACTATGAGCAGTTTGGGGCACATCAGGATATGGACCGCAAGCTCATCCTTGACAATCTCACCCTGCAGTCCAATTATTTCCGGCATTCGCTCCGCGTAAGTATTGCGACGTTCGCCGGATATATCATTTCGCGGTTTCTCCCTTTCGGTCACGGTTACTGGATATTGCTTACCGTTATTGTTATTCTGAAGCCTATGTACAGCCTGACAAAAAAGCGGAATTTCGAGCGGCTCATGGGGACGCTGGGAGGCGCGTTGTTGGGGTTCCTGCTGATCTGGTTCATTCATGACCGGGCGGTGCTTTTCGTATTGATGATTTTTTTTATGATCGGAACCTATGTTTTTTTACGGCGGAACTATCTGGTTTGTGTGACCCTGATGACGCCATATGTGCTGTTGTTATTCGACCTCCTTTATCCGGTCAATTTCAAGTCTATCGCAGGGGACAGGGTGATCGACACGCTGATCGGCTCTGGACTCTCGTTCCTGGCCAGCATCTTCATTATTCCAACCTGGGAGCACCAACGCATTATAGACAATATGGTTGCCGCGCTGAATACGAATATCGCCTATTTCCATAGTGTGGCCGGCGCTTTCCTTGGCAGGAGATCCACCGTTCAACAATATAAATTGTCGCGAAAGCATGCTTTCGTTGCGTTGGCCAATCTTTCCGATGCGTTTAGCCGGATGTTGCAGGAGCCGCGGCGGCAACAAAAGAAGATCGAGGAGATGCATCAGTTTGTGGTGGCCAATCAGATGTTGACTTCCTATATTGCCACGTTGGCGTATTACGAAAAGCCGTTGGCCTCGCTGTGCGCTGATCCGGCTTATCAGCAGGTGGTCGATGCGATAACGCGGTGTCTGGATCGGGCGGCCGCGATCTTGCAGGATGGGGCGACCGGCGGGGCGGGGAGTCCCGGATCGGGCGGGGCTGCTGCCGCGGTCAAGTTGTCCATGCCGGCGAGAAAAGACGGCCCCGACGTGGTCAAGCCGATCGAGGATCAGTTCGGGTTCATCGGCAAGGTTGCGGGTGATATTTTACGACTTAGCCCTGTGCTGCATGGAGCGTTGACCCCGGAACAGGGCAAGCCGGCCTAGTGCCGGATCAATTGTTCGACCCCAGCATTTCGCGGATCTTCATAACCAGCTCTGTCCGGGTGATCGGGATGCCCATGACCTTGTTATAGCCGATGGCATTGACCAGATAAAGATCGCGGATGATACGGATGAGCTGTCCATTGTTGATCTCCGGGATCAGCAGGTGTTTGAAGCTGCGAATGATCTCGCCGAGGTTGGACGGGAGGGGGCGAAGGTGGCGAAGGTGGGCATGGGACACGGCGTAACCTTCTTTTTGGAGCTCGGCGACGGCGCTTTTGATCGCGCCGAAAGTGCTGCCCCAGCCAAGGACGAGCAAGTCTCCCTTATCGGGTCCGCTGTCCAGCCGCTGGGGTGGCAGGTAATCTGCGATGCGGGCTATTTTTTCTTCCCGGATCTTCACCATCAGCTGGTGGTTCTCGGGGTCATAGCTGACGTTGCCTGTGATGTTTTGTTTCTCCAGGCCGCCGATCCGGTGTTCAAGGCCCGGGGTGCCGGGGATTGCCCAGGGTCTCACGAGCTTTTCGTCGCGGAGGTAGGGCTGGAAGGTGGCTTCTTCGGGTCCCAGTCCGGTTTTGAATTTTACTTCAATGGGCGGGAGGTCGGAGCTTTTCGGGAATTTCCAGGGTTCGGCGCCATTGGCGATATAGCCGTCGGAAAGGAAGATGACCGGTGTCATATGGTGGACGGCGATCTGGACGGCTTCATAAACTGCGTCGAAGCAATCGCTTGGGGTAGCGGCGGCGATCACGGGCATGGGGCATTCGCCGTTGCGCCCGTAGTAGGCTTGCAGCAGGTCGCTTTGTTCCGTTTTGGTGGGCAGACCGGTAGAAGGGCCGCCCCGCTGGATATCGCAGATCAGCAGCGGGATCTCGAGCATTACGGCGAGGCCCATGGCTTCGGATTTCAATGCCATCCCGGGGCCGGAAGTAGTGGTGACACCGAGGGCGCCGCCGTAGGCGGCGCCGATGGCGGAGGTGATCCCGGCGATCTCGTCTTCTGCCTGAAATGTTCGGACGCCGAAGGCTTTATGGCGGCTCAGCTCGTGCAATATGTCGGATGCCGGCGTGATGGGATAGGAGCCAAGGAACAGCGGCAGTCCGCTTTTCCGGGAGGCGGCGATCAGGCCATAGGCCAGTGCCTGGTTGCCCATGATCGAGCGATAGACGCCGGGGGCCATTTTTGCCTTTTCCACGCGGTAGGTCGTAGTGAAGGTTTCGGTGGTATCGCCGAAATTATACCCTGCGCGGAGCACCTTGACGTTGCTCTCGAAGATCTCGGGCTTTTTCCCAAACTTTTCTTTGAGGAACTTCAGGGTGCTGTCCATGTCCCGGTTGTACATCCAATAGAGGAATCCGAGCACGAACATATTCTTTGCGCGGTCTTTTTCTTTAGTGCCCATCGTAAAATCCTTCAAGGCTTCGCGGGTCATCTTCGTCACGTCCATTTTCATGACGTCATAGCTGGCCAGGCTATTATCTTCCAACGGGTTGACACCTTCGGGGTAGTTAGCCAGGCGGAGGTTCTTGGCGTCAAAGCCTTCGGTGTTGGCGATGATCTTACCGCCCTTCTTCAGTCCTTTCAGGTTTGACTTCAGTGCCGCGGCGTTCATGGCGACCAGGACGTCGCACTCATCACCGGGGGTATATACCTTATCGCTGGAGAAGCGTAGCTGGTAGCCGCTGACACCGGGCAGGGTGCCCTGCGGGGCGCGGATCTCCGCCGGGAAATCCGGGAAAGTAGCGAGGTCGATGCCCATTAGGGCCGTATTGTTGGTGAATTGGCTTCCAGTCAATTGCATTCCATCGCCGGAGTCACCGGCGAACTTTATAACAACGTCCTGAAGGATTTCTTCTTTTCTGTTCATGAGATGGGATTCATTCTGTATCTCTAAAGGTAGGATATTTCCGGTTATTCATAGCGCAGGGCTTCGATGGGATCAAGCCGGGAGGCAGCCTGTGCCGGGTAATAGCCAAAAAAGACCCCCGTAATAAAACATACCAGGAAGGACAGCACGATCGATGATTCCGTCACCAGCGTCGGCCAGGACAGGAAATAGGTTACCAGGCGGGCTGAAGTTATGCCCAGGACCACTCCGATGATCCCGCCGGTAATGCTGATCAGGACGGCTTCGGTCAGGAACTGAAGAAGGATATCAACACCCCGGGCGCCGATTGACATGCGCAGACCGATCTCTTTTGTCCGTTCGGTTACGGAGACGTACATAATGTTCATAATCCCGATGCCGCCGACGAGCAGGGAGATACCGGAGATCACCGCCAGCAGGACGGTCAACAGCTGACTGGTTGAGCTAAAAGTATTGATGAGTTCCTGCATAGTCCGAACGGCAAAGTCGTCATCGTCGGTAGCCTTGAGGCGGTGAGAGGAACGCATGATCTGTGAAACCTCGTTGGAAGCTGCCGTGGTGGATGCTTCATCTATGGCTGAAGCATAGATATTTTGCAAATAAATGGTCGACA
>DASZJO010000180.1:0-54367 GCA_035948015.1 Puia sp. | reverse complement strand
CCAAATGAAGATCGCCCACCTCATCCTTACACATAAGAACCCCGCTCAGCTGGAACGCCTGCTGACCAGCCTCGACCACCCGAACTTTGACTTCTATATCCACCTCGACAGGAAAACACCCATCCAACCCTTCGAATACCTGGCTTCCCGCCCCAATACCACCTTGCTCCAAAACAGAGCCGCCGTCTACTGGGCGGACTTCGGGACCATCCAGGCGACCCTCAACGGCTTCCACGAGATCCCTATCGACAAATATGACTACATCAACGTGATCTCGGGCCAGGACTTCCCGCTGAAAACCGCCGACTATATCCATACCTATATCGCGCAAAGAAAAGGATCCGAATTTATCACCTGCGAATCTATCGAAGGCCCCTGGAAACAGGCGGCCCGCCGCGTCCAAACCTACTCGCTGATCAACTGGCGATTCCCCGGCAGGTTCCGCCTGGAAAAACTGATCAATTTCATCCTGCCCACGCCCCGGAAATTCCCGATCCCGGACCATCGTATCGTGGGCCGCGCGAACTGGTTTACCCTGACCCCCGACGCTATCCGCTACTCCCTTGGCTACCTGGACCAACACCCGGAACTGATCCGGTTCTATAAACTTGTCTGGGGCGCCGACGAATTCATCTTTTCTACCATCCTCTATAACTCCCCCTTCCGGGCGAAGATCGTGGATAACCTGGTCTACGTGGACTGGCCGGAAAACCATCACGGCCACCCGAGCATCCTGCAGGCAGGCCACCTGCCTGCACTGCAGGCCACCGACAAGCTATTCGGGAGGAAATTCGACATGAATATCGATTCGACCATCTTCCAACTCCTGGAGGACTGGCTGGCCGCCGACTCGCGGCCTCCCGCATAATAATATTATTTAATTTCAAACGTTATTCAACCACCAAAATCAGGCTATCGACAAAACCGGCATATGCTCTTCAACTCCCTCCAATTTCTGGTCTTCTTTCCCCTGGTCACACTGGTCTACTTCCTGGTACCCCACCGCTGGCGATGGCTGCACCTGCTGATCGCGAGCTGTATCTTCTACATGTACTTTATCCCGATCTATATCCTTATCCTGATCTTCACTATCGTTATCGACTACATTGCCGGCATCCTGATCGAGAATGCTGCCGGTGCCAAACGAAAATGGCTGCTCGTGATGAGCATCGTGGCAAACGTCGGCGTACTGGCCCTATTCAAATATTACAACTTCTTCATCGATAACATTAACCACCTCTTCCTCCAGGCCGGCTGGAATAAGGCCCTCCCCTTCCTGAAAATTATCCTGCCCATCGGCTTGTCCTTCCACACGTTCCAGGCCATGAGCTATACCATTGAAGTGTACCGCGGTCGCCATAAGGCGGAACGCCACTTCGGGATCTATGCCCTCTACGTGATGTTCTACCCCCAGCTCGTGGCGGGACCGATCGAAAGACCGCAAAACGTACTGCACCAATTCCATGAGAAAAAAACATTCGACTACCGCAACGCCACCGACGGCCTGAAACAAATGATGTGGGGAATGTTCAAAAAAGTCGTTATCGCCGATCGGCTGGTCAAATTCACCGACCCCGTCTTCAATCACCCCCACGACTATACGCCCATCGCCCTGCTGCTGGGCGCCATTTTCTTTAGCTTCCAGATCTTCTGCGACTTCTCCGGTTACTCGGACATCGCACTGGGCTCGGCCAAAGTCATGGGATTCCGTCTGATGAAGAACTTCGACAAGCCCTACCATGCACGCGATATCTCGGAATTCTGGCGGCGCTGGCATATCTCCCTTTCCTCCTGGTTCAGGGACTACCTCTATATCTCCCTTGGCGGTAACCGCGTATCCATACCCCGCTGGTACTTCAACCTTTTCTTCGTCTTCCTCGTGAGCGGCTTCTGGCATGGCGCGAACTGGACCTTTATCGTCTGGGGCGCCCTCCACGGCTTCTACCTCATTTTCGCGATCATCTCAAAGCCCGTCCGCGACCGATTGAACAAATTATCCGGGATCACCCGCATCCCCTGGCTTTTCACCATCACCCAGATCCTGATCACCTACTGCCTCGTGACCTTCGCCTGGATCTTCTTCCGCGCCAATAATATCCGCGACGCCTTCTATATCGCGGGCCGCATGCCGGCCGCCCTGCTGGACCTGGGCCGCCTGACCATCGGAGGCCACTATGGAATGAACACCTTCCTGGCCGCCATCGGCGCCGTTCCGATCTACCAGACCGATCTGATCCTCTGCTTCGTGTCGATCTTTTTTCTGGAAGGAGTACACCTCTTCCAACGCCACCATAACCTCCTGGCGATAGTCAACTCCCGGCCAGCCTACCAGCGCTGGCTATTGTATTACCTGATGCTGATCCTGATCATCTTTTTCGGGGTCTACGAAAACCGCCAGTTCATATACTTTCAATTCTAACCCCCACCTATGAATGTAAAACTCTTCTTCCTCAAATTGCTGCTGTTCTCCATCCCCTTTCTCTTTTTTGTAGGGCTCTACATCTATTGGGACCCGTTCAAAGTTATCCGGCACTACCAACACTATTACGAATCCGGCAAACCCAGCTATATCAGCCTCAACCGGGAATTCGTCTCCACCCAGACCTGGGTCGACCAATATCCCCGCTACCACTATGACTCCTATATCTTCGGGAACTCACGCTCGAAATTCTACCAGGTGGCCACCTGGTCAAAGCTGATCGGCGCGGACAGCAGCCGCTGCTACCACTTCGACGCTTCGGCGGAATCGATCTTCGGGATCGACGGTAAACTGAAATTCCTGGCCGCCAGTCACGCCCCCATAAGGAACGCCCTTTTCGTCATCGACGCAGGCGCGCTGAACAAAACGGATAACTCGGGCGGCCATATCTTCGTTAAAGACCCGCGCATCAGCGGCGAAAGCCGGATCGCCTTCCAGGTCGATTTCCTGAAGGACTTCTTCGACTTCGACTTCCTCCGCGCCCTGATCGATTTCAAGATCTCGGGCCAGATCAAGGATTATATGACGAAGGACTTCCTGCTGGACGACCGGCCCTTCTTTTACGACTCCATCACCAACGAACTTAGCCTGAATTCCATCGAAGCGCTGATAAAAAAAGACACGGCGGCCTACTACGGCCCGCGCCAAAAATTCTTCTACTCCCGCGACACTACCACGCAGCAGATCTACCCCGCGGTGATCAAGGCGCCCCAGCTGAAGCTGCTGCAGGACATCCGGGATAAACTGCGCGCTAACAATACTTCCTACCGGATCATCATCAGCCCGCTCTATGATCAGAAACGCCTGAACCCCGACGATCTGCGGGTCCTTCAGGACTTGTTCGGAAAAAAATATGTTTTCGATTTTTCAGGGATCAATTCGGTGACCCGGAGCCGTTATAACTACTACGAGTCATCCCACTACCGGCCCTTTATCGCCGATTCACTCATGAAGATCGTTTATGCGCATTAAAATCAACCATGCGCATTATACGCACTGAGAACCCGCGGATAGATCTCCGCGAACCGCTCGGCCCATTTGTCCCAGTTAAGCTCATCCTCATATCTGCGCCGGCTGCTCTCGATCAACCGATGATACCGTTCCTTGTCGCTGTAGATCTCCGCGATCAGATCCGCATACCGATCTCCTTCGGCAGAAAACGGCAACGCATACCCGTTGACCCCGTCTGTTACCGTATCCGGCACTCCCCCGACCGCGGTGGCGATAGCCGGCATTCCATACGCATTGGACTCGCACGCGACCAGCAACGAACAATCGGCTCGCGTCGGCAATATCAGGAAATGACTCGTAGACAACAGTTCGACAAACCGGTCATGGTCTTCCGGCTTGTTCTTATTCAAAAAAGGAATTACTTCCAGACCTGGGTGCTCAAAACCCGCTGGCGGGATACACCCGCACACGATGAGCTGCGCCGCGATCCCATGCTTGTCATGCAAATGCTTCAACGCATCGAAAGCGATCCGCCCCCCCTTGCGCTCCCAATCCACCGCCAGGTATAACAAGGTGAGCCTCGGGTTCCGCTCCTTTTCGAAGATCACGCCCCGATCCGGCACATTGTCCATATTGGCGCCGAATGGCCGGACAAATATGCGCCCGGGGTCGACCCCGTAATCTTTCATCGCAGACTGGGCAGCCCACTGCGACGTATACACGATGAAGGCACCGCGCCTCAACGCCCTCCGCTCGAGACGCTCACCCTCCCAAAGCGAAAGCCGGCTGGCTTGCTTGAACTCGGCATATGCCTCCGTCAACACTCTGAAAGTGGCATCGTGAATATGGAAGATCGGTAGCTTGCTGCGGAAAAACCCCAGCGCCGGGTTGGAGGCCGGAGCAAAGATCAGGTCATAGTTCCGCCCCCGCATCTTCCGGGCCAGCCACCTCGCCGAATACCAGTTCTGCAGCAAACTGTACTTGACATAATACTCGCGCTTAGCCACGATCCGCGTCAACTTGGCCATTCCCCGCTCGAGCTTCTGCAACCAGGAAGGAAAACGCACCGGACCCAGGAAATCCACTTCCCCGATATTGCGCTGAAGGGACTGACCCAGATAGTAAGTGATACCCGACCATGACCGCTTATCCAGCGGATCATTGACGCTGAAATAGGCGATCCGTATCCTTCTTCGATTGTCTTCCATCCCGGATTTTTTCCTCATTTGACGGGATCCCTGAACGCATTGTTCCCGATCTCCGTCTTGGTATGAACAGTATGAATAAATGTTTTGTCGGCTTTCCGGATATGGAATAACGTTCCAACCATCACCGCAATTGCCCTCGGTAACCGGAGGATGGCCACCCACAAATCCCTGTTCACCAGTTCGGCCGGGACACCCATCGCCAGGCTCATCAGGAACAACACCCCAAGCCCGACACCCGCAATCGCCCACCATAAGCCAAAGAAGAGACCCGCCACCGTCAACAGCGGCAACAACACGAACAGGAAAGCCCTCGGTGGAACAAGGCTGTTGGCCACCGCGAGGTTAAAATAACTGAAATTCCCCTTTAACAGCAACCGGCAGGCCGGCGCAAAATACCGTTTCAAATAGATGAACTGGCTGGACACCCACCGCTTGCGCTGTTGCTGGAAGGCCCGCGATGACCCTACCTTTTCGTCAAATACCAGGGCATCCTCAAGGTAATGAATGCGGTTGCCCTGCTCTACGATCCTGAGCTGTACGATCTTATCGAAGCCCCCTACCGCCTGCACCCCGCCAAGGATCTCCCGGATCGTTCCAAACTCGAAGGCCATCCCCGACCCAATCACGGCCGACGATAACCCCATCGCATAAGCGCCTTTGCGGAAAATATGATTGTTGATCGCCTCGCTGCATGCATCGAGGATCGCAAACGACGTATCGAGGTTCTTGGCTACCCTCCTGCCTTGTACCGCCCGCGCTCCGCCGGCAAACGCATCATTGATCCGCCGCAGGAAATCCGGCGCCAGCATATTGTCCGCATCACAGATCAACGCAATATCGAAATCCTCCTTTATCCGACCGAAAGCCTCATTCAATGACTTGGTCTTCGTGCTCTTGTCGAACGAAACGACCATGACTTCCACCGGCAACCGCCGCAATGCCACAATAGTTTCCTCCCGGAAAGAATCGGCGATAATAAAGATCTTCCTTAACTCAATAGGATAATCGAGTTGGAGCAGGTTGTTGGCGGTCGACAGGATGATGCCGTCTTCCTTGTAGGCCGGCACCAAAACGGCGACCTTCTTTACCGCCATACCCGGCGTGAACCCCGCTCTCTTCCGGGATCCCAGGCGACCTGCGACGGAAAGGATGAAAAGATAGAAGACGGAGCCGGCGCAATAGATAAAGACGATAAGATATAATATAAATGCGGCCTGCGTAAATAACATTGCGTCAAAAATAAAAATAATTTGACGTCTTTTGGCGTTATTTTTAGGTATACAATCCCACATGACGGTTTGGTTCTATCTTTTCCTCGGCAGCTGCTTCATCGTATTTTACAACTACGCGGGATATGCCCTGATCGCGATCCTGTTGAACCGCATCCGGCGACGCCCCGCCCCCCCAACCCCCGCCGACGACCTGCTGCCTTCTGTCTCCTTTATCGTCGCCGCATACAACGAAGCGGATTGTATCGATCAAAAGATCGCTAACTCCCTGGAACTGGATTATCCCCCGCAAAAGATCGAATTTCTTTTCATCAGCGACGGCTCGAACGATTCCACCCCGTCGCTTGTCCGCCGCTATGACCGGATCACTTCCCTTCACCAGCCGGAGCGCCAGGGTAAATCGGCTGCCCTCAACCGCGCCGTATCGGCGGCAAATCACGAGATCCTGATATTCAGCGACGCAAATACGATCCTGAACCGGGATGCCATCCGGCTGATCGCCCGCCATTACCTGGACCCCGCCGTCGGCGGCGTGGCCGGAGAAAAAAAGGTGCTGCAGCCCGCTGCCGGAGGCAATGAGGTTGGTGAAGGCGAAGGCCTCTACTGGAAATATGAATCCTTTCTGAAAAAGACCGACGCGGCTTTCTATTCAGTGGTGGGCGCCGCAGGTGAGCTGTTCTCTCTCCGCCGCAGCCTCTTCACCACCCTCCCCGCGGCCATCGTTCTGGACGATTTTGTCCTGTCCCTGAAGGTAGCCCAACTGGGATTTCGCGTAGAATACGAACCCGCGGCCTGCGCTTCGGAACTGCCCTCCGCTTCCATGGAAGACGAACGCAAACGGAAGGTGCGTATCGCCGCCGGCGGCTTCCAGGCGATCAGCCTGCTGAGCCCTCTTCTGGCTTTCTGGAAATACCCCCGCCTCTCCTTTCTCTATATCTCACACCGCGTCCTGCGCTGGGCAGCCAGCCCGTTCTGCCTGGTCCTGGCCTTCCTGAGCAACGGCATGCTGGTCCTGCTTGGCGGAAGTCCGATCCTGACCATCGTCTTTATCGCCCAATGCGCCTTCTACGCCGCCGCTGCCCTTGCCGCCCTCGAGCCCTCCCTCCGGCGATTCAAGCTGATCAAACTGGCCTACTATTTCGTGTTCATGAATTTCTGCGCCATCCTCGGATTCTTCCGCTTCCTCAACGGCGGCCAGTCCGCCGTCTGGGAAAAAGCCCGCCGGGCCCAAACTACCTAAAAAAAAGCCGGCACTGCGTGCCGGCTTCTCAAATCTTATAAATCGCCCTCCTACAACTTCACTATCTGCAACACATGCGTAATTTCGTTGACCCTGATCTTCACCGCATACGTGCCGGGAGCAACATTCGTCAACGGTAAGCTGATCCTCGTTGTCCCCGCGGCAACTTTCTGCATCAGCGTGGCAACCCTGGTACCGCCAAGCGTCCAGATCTCCAGCGATGCGTTTCCGCCGCTCAACGCCGTCATTTCGATCTCTGCATTCTGACTGCTGCTCGTGACCGGGTTATTCAACGTCCGGATGCTGAATTCGGATGCGCTGAGATTCGCCGATACCACCTTGCTGTAGACATATGCACCGTCATTGTCGGTTTCGAGGATCCGATAATAATGCGTTCCGGCGCCGGCATTCGATTGAACGAATGAATACGACGTCTGATTCAGCACATTCGCGACATCCCCGATCGTGGAGAAACTCACGCCGTCGATCGATTGCTGCACCTGGTAGTCCTTTGCCTGCTCGTTGGCGCCTACCGTCCAGCTGAGATCGACATCCGCACCATTGGGCTGCGCCGTCACATTCACAAAATTAACCGGCAGCGGCGTCCCCGCTCCGGCATTGGACATGATCGCCATTACCACATTGGGGTTCGACGATAAATTGACATTCGTGAAATTGGCGACATTCCCCGTAAAGGAAGAAGGTTGAATTAAACTGACATACCCTGTCGAAAAATTTCCATCGCCATCATTATCAAGCATCAACCGGAAATCCGCTATAGTGCCGGGTACACCGGTCACCGTTAATCCCGTGAAATCGAAGCTCACCGTTACCGTTCCGGGTGTGCCCGACGACCTTACCAGCCACTGCGTAACCAGCCGCTCCGAACCTGCAGTCGCCGCGGGGGGGAGATTGGTGGTGGTCTCCGTCAACCCCGCATTGTTGCTGCCAACCATGATAAACGATTGATCGGGCATCGAAGAAGGATTGGACAACACGATATTCCCCTTCCCCGACTGACCGGCTCCGCTTCCGGTACCCGTGGCACTGCTGTTGGATTGCGTGATCGCAAGCCCGGAAGCATTGTCCGTGCCAATACCGAAAACGAAATTGTTATAGGCTGAAAAGTTAACGGCATCCCAGATCGTCGCACCCCCGGACGAAATATAGTTACCCCCCAGCGGGATCCCATACTTGAGCGACAGATAGCTGAACACCTGCTGACGGGCCAGCCCGCTGACCGAGCCACTATATACAACCAGCTCGGAAAGATTGCCGATGAACGGCTCATCGATCGACGTGCTCCGGGCACCGAGAAGATTTGCCCCATTCGACAATACCCGGTCCACCGTGGCATTTGCATTAGGATCGGTGCTGGTAACGAACGCCCCGGTGGCATAATTGGTCTGATCCATCACTTCAAGATCATTCGTATTTTGATTCAGCAAATTCAGCTGACTGACATATGGCGTATTGGGCGCATACGTCAGCATATACGTAGTCCCGTACGTGTACGGGATAACACTGGTGTTGGCAAAAGATACCCCAGTCGTGAACGGACTGACTTCCGGCTGGTCGCCATAAGTCGCGTTACCGGGATAGACCCACAAAGCAGCTCCGTCGAAATTGCCGTCGAACGCATTGGAATTGGGCCGCTGAACCCAGACCCGCTCATTGGCCCCGAATACCGCCGTGCTGGACTGCCATACCCCAAATATGGAATAAGCCAGCTGACCGGCAGCCAGGGGTGCATTGACGCCCGCCGGGCCTGACATATACTGGTTCCCGGCGAAGACGACCGAAGGCAGAAAATTGAATGTATTGGCCACGACAGTCGGCTGATTTCCGGCGACCGCGGTGAATGAGTTAGCAACGTTATTGGCATAGGTCCAGGTATTGAGCGTGCCGGCAGAAAGTGCATCCGGTTTTAGCCACATGGATAGGTTGGTACTCACACCCCCCGGGCTCTGCGCATGTAACCCGGGCACGGAAAAAACGACAAAGGTGACGATGGACAAGTAAACTTTATTCATATAGTGAAGTTTGTTTCAACAAGGTAGACCGGGCTCACCGCAAACACCGCACAAGAAGGATATTGGAAATCGTGGTACGAATTTGGAGACAATTAATAAACAGCAAGGCCGAAGGACGTTGGAATTTCAGAGGAATGAACCACAAACCAGATGCCAGGAGCCATAAAGATAATCCTTTCAGTGATAACTTGCATGAATCTGGATATGGTATTATCTTTACACCTTATAATACCGGCCTGCCTGTTGTTAAATTCCCATATCGCTGAAATTCAATGCTTTAAAAAAAATACTCAACCGCGGCGGTGCTAACCGTCACGAACAAATTAAAATAAGACTTAATGGATTTCCTGTACTTGCTGAGGGTGCTACTAAAAAGAAAATGGCTGATCCTTGGAGTGGGACTCATCGCCGCCGTGATCGCCTGGGGATTGACCATGAACCAACCAAAAAAGTATAGGTCGTTTATGCAGTTCTCGACCGGCTTTACTGTAAATGACGAGGTCAGGGTTTCGTCCGAAAACGTCGACATCTACGCGGCCGACGTCAAATTCAACAATGTTGTCGTTACTGTGCTTTCGCCCTCCGTCATCAGCCTGCTGTCCTATAACCTCATCCTTCACGACCTCGAAAGCGGCAGACCCTTCCGCCCGCCCGATCTGAAGGATACCCGGTCGGCCTTCTACCAGTCCATTGAGCCGCGCAACGCCATCCTGACCTTCCAGGACAAACTGGACTCGATGAGCGTCCTCACCTCTTTCAAACCGGAAGAACGCAGGCTGCTGGAATACCTGGGTCTATATCATTACGACTACAACTCGCTGACCCAAAGTATCGCCGTCTATCGCGTCCAGCGCACCGACTATGTGGAGATCGATTGTATGACGGAGAACCCGGAGCTTTCGGCCTTCATCGTAAACAATATCTTCCCCGAATTCCTGCGATATTATAAAGGCGTCCGGAGCACCAAATCCACAGAATCGATCGACACCCTCCGAAGCCTCATGGATAGGAAAAAACAAGAGCTGGACTCGAGGAATGCACAACTCCGCAGCGTCGGCGTTATCGACGTCGGGGACGAGAATAACAGTAAACTGGAAATCGTCATGAACCTGGATAATACCCTGACCCAGGAACAAGCCCAGCAAACAAGGCGCAGATACGACCTCGACAAGGTCAATCAACAGCTCGGTAATCTCCCACCCACTGCCTCATCTTCCAAAACCGCCAACCACTCGGCAACCAACGACGAACTGGTTATCCTTCGCCGGTCCATGGACGACGCTTTCAAGGCCTATGTAAACAGCGGTTCCTCCGATCCGGCCCTCCAGAAGAAATACGAAAACCTCAAAGCCGAATACCAGAACAAGATCGCCGCCCTCGCCCCCACCAGCGATGCTGCCACGACCAGCACCCAGGAAGACACCCGCGCCAAGCTGGTAGAAAAGAAGAACGACCTCGAAGTCGATATCCGCGCCGGCAACGAAAATATAGCTTCCCTCCAGACGAAGATCGCCAGCACCAAGGCCAGCCTTGTTAAGGACGCCTCGAAAGACGCGGATGTGGAGACCCTTCTGAAGGAAGCCGAATTGGCCAATAGGGAATACCTCGTCGCTAAACAGAAATACTCCGATGCCATCGATATCACGACCTCCTCGGTCAACAATTTCCGGCCTGTCATCGCTGGCCAGCCCGCTATTACGCCCGAACCTTCCAAACGCGCACTGATCGTGGGAATGGCGGGAGCATCGGCCATCGTGATCACCATACTTTTCCTGGTCCTGCTGACCTACCTGGATACGTCTATCAAGACACCAATGATCTTCGCCCGCACCGTTGGCCTGCCGCTGATCAGCATGGTCAACATTATGAGCATTCGCCAACGCCGTCTCGGTGAGCTGATCACCTCGCGCGAAACGACCCCCGATTCCCTGGCCAACAAACGCCACAACCAATTCCGTGAATCCCTTCGCAAACTCCGTTACGAGATCGAAAAGAGCGGTAAAAAGATATTTCTCTTTGCCAGCACCAAGAAAGGAGAAGGAAAGACTACCCTGATCCAGGCAGTCTCCTACAGCTTGAGCATGAGTAAGAAAAAGGTCCTCATCATCGATACGAACTTTTGTAACCCCGACCTTACCGAGCAGTTGCAGGCAGATCCGATCCTGGAGAAGATCAATCCCAATTCGAGCCGGCACGACTCCGGCCTGCTCGTCGAACAGGTAAAACAAGCTGCCAAGAAAGTGGACGAAGGTATCTATATCATCGGCTCGATGGGCGGCGACTATACCCCTTCGGAGATCCTCCCGCGGGAAAACCTGCTGCAACACCTGCAAACATTGACGTCCGAGTACGACTTTATCTTCCTGGAGGGACCGCCGCTAAACGATTTTTCCGACTCCAAGGAACTGGTGCGCTACGTGGACGGCGTGATCGCCGTCTTCTCGGCCCAGCATATCATCAAACAGATCGACCGCCAATCGATGGGCTTTTTCAATGAGCTTAATGGGAAGTTTTGCGGCGCCGTACTGAATATGGTCGACCTGGAAGACGTCAACGTTACCTGACAAAACTTGTTAATCTTGTCAAACACTAAACTCGTAAATGTTCTCCCTTATGGATTCAATTTGCCCTAAAAAAGGTAAACTGGTCATTACCCTGTTGCTGATCTTGCCCACTTTCCAATTGTTTGCCCAGCACCTCCCCGGAAGCCGGCGTAGGGACGACAGCGTGATCGCGCTTCGCCACAACCCGCCCAATGATTCGATGATCCAGTCAAGGCTCGTCATGCTGGCCCTCCTGGGCCCACGCTATGAAGCCGCAACCCACCAGGTCAACGTAGCCGGCCAACAGCTCAATATCGCCAGGCGTAGCTGGCTTAACCTGCTGGCCATATCCGGGAACTTTAACGAATTCGACCTGAAACAAAACCAGAACAGCCAATTCGTGTACCCGAAATACCTGCTGGGCGTCACCATCCCGATCGGCCTCTTCTTTGAATTGGGCCCCCAGATCAAGGCCGCCCGCGAAACCGTCAAGGTCACCCAAAGCAACCAGGAAGACCTCGCGCGGAGCCTTCGCATGCAAGTGCTTTCCCAATATACCACCTATAAGAACTATAGCGCCCTGATCACACTCGAAAATACCGTACTCGTCGACCAGCAGGCCGCCATGAACCAAATGGAAAAGAAATTCCAGGATGGCAGCGCCTCGCTCGAACAATATAACACCGCTAACAGAACATACACCGACGAACGGGTGAAAATGCTGAACCTCCAGCTTTCCCAGGACCTTATCCGCCTGGATATCGAACGCATGATCGGCGTGAGCCTCGATTCAGTAATCAAATAACGATGGAAACACAGCCTTCCGCCAACCGATCCGGACAGCCTCCTGCCATCCCACCCGGACAGCCTCCTGCCATCCCACCCGGACAGCCCGTCACCCCCCGACCCAGTTGGCTCTCCAAAGCCTTCAATCTCCCGATCCTGGAAAGGAATAGATTGGCGTGGGTGGACTACCTGAAGGGCATCGCGATCGTCCTGGTGGTCTACAGGCACGTGCTGATCGGTATCCAGCGGAGCGTAGCCACCGCACGGGCATCCGGTCTGAACATTCCTGAAGTTCCGGGATATCTGGAAAAGGCCAATATGATCTTCTTTAGCTTCCGCATGCCCCTTTTCTTCATCCTCTCCGGCATCTTTATCAGCGGCAGCCTGGCCAAAAGAACACTAAAGCAGGTGATCGGGATCAAATTCGATAACCTCCTCTACCCCTACTTCGTATGGGTCTTCCTCCAGGTCACCCTGCAGATCCTCCTCGGCGCCAATACCAATTCCAACCGCACACTCATCAACTATACCTATATCCTTTACCAGCCGCGCGCACTCGACCAGTTCTGGTACCTGCCCGCACTCTTCAATACCACCGTCATTTACCTGCTGGTGAAGACTTACTTGAAACCACCGGCCTGGGGCCAGCTGCTGATCGGCCTCGCCCTGTACTTCTGCTCCCCATTCGTTCACAACATCAGCATGATCTCGGACTGGATGGAATTTTATCTTTTCTTTGCACTGGGCGACTGCATCTCGGTCTTCTTTTTTAAAGAATCCACTCAACGTTTTCTGAAAAATCCTTACACCCTGCTCGCGATCACCCCGGTGTTCTTCCTCACCCAGGTCTATTACCTGGCCCATCCCACCGAACCAGGGAAAGCCGACTTTCTTGCCATCGCACTTATCGGGTGTTTTAGCATGTTTATCCTGTCCTTCCGCATGCAAATCTGGAATGTCCTGCGTTTCCTGCGGATCATCGGCTACCATTCCCTCTATATCTACGTGACCCATGTTTTCATTGCAGGGCTAGTGCGGCTTTCCCTCACTAAATTCCTGAACATCCATAACCCCTTTATCCTGCTGGCCTGCGGTATCTTCTTCGGCGTAACCATCCCGATCATCTTCTATAACCTGCTGGTGCTGAACGGACCGCTCTGGTTCCTCTTCTCCTTTAAGCGACCGCAACCGAAACCCGCCACCGCAAAAGTCAGCCTGTCATGAACAGACGTAAAGCCATCGGCAGAATAGTACTCACCGGCGTCGGCGCCGGTCTCGCCCTCAGTGCCTATAAATGGTACGACTGGACGAAAACCCCGGACCTGAACTACCTCGAACAACAAAAGGGGTTGATTGCCGCCCTGGCCGAAACCATCATCCCGGCTACGGATACTCCGGGCGCTAAAGAGGCAGGTGTCGGAGACTACATCGTTTTAATGATCCGCGACTGCACCGACCGGATGTCCGCCAACAAATTTATCGACGGCCTGAAAGACCTGGACCATTACTGCCATAGCCATTTCGACAAACCTTACGAACAATGTTCCACCCGGGACCAACAAGACGTCCTGCACTATTTTGAAAAGAAAGGAACCCCGTACGGCGGGATCATCGGCAAAGCCGAGCAAGCCTACCTTGGCCGATCCTTTTTTACCACCCTGAAGCAATACACCGTAGAAGGCTACTGCACCTCCCAACCCGGCGCCACCCGCGGCCTTTCCTACCTTTATGTGCCCGGGAGTTTCCATGGCTGCATCCCGCTGCAGCCCGGCCAAAAAGCCTGGGCAACGCGATAGATCATACCCGATAGATCACACCCGCGTCGTGACCACCTCAAACTTCTTCTTCTTCTTCAGGAACCACATCTCATAATAATTGTAGGAGAGATAGGCGACTACCCCCGTAGCCGCGAGACAAGCCAGCGGATAGATCAGATCATACATGACCCGCCACCCGGGATGCCCCACTACCTTGATGAAAGCCAACAGCACCAACTGGCAAATAGCCGTGTGAAAAAGATAAATACCAAACGAGACCCTCCCCAGGGTGGTGAGCAATGGCTTTTCAAGCCTGAACACAGAATTCCCGGCTACCGCTGACAATAACACATACCCGAAAAGCAGGTCACAAACATAATGGTCGCCAAACAGCAGGTACCATGTATTTTCAGGCTTAATAATCGACAAAACATACAACAACGCAATGACGGCCACGAGTACCTGCATCCACGGCCGGAAAAACCCCTTGAAGAATGCGGCATACCGGCTCCTGTTATGATAAAGCAAAGCGGCGAACAACCCGCCGCCAAAAAGGTCGAGGTTATCGAAGATCAAAACATGATTCATTTCCAATACCCTCTTCTGATCCAACCCGGGATGCAACAACGGCAGGATCAACACAAAAAAGACCCTGGAAAGGATGCTGATACTAAACATCACCACCAGCAACGCCTTAAGCCTCTTCCGAAAAGTATTGATGAGCAGCGGCCAGATAACGTAGAACTGTTCCTCGATACAAACCGACCAGCTGATCTCGAACATCCCCCGGTTGGTGCCGACAAAGGCGATCTGGAAATTGACCGAAAAGATGAGCAGGAATGCCAGGTTGAGCATCATCGTCGGGAAATCGGTATCGTTATACCAGCCTAGTTTCTCGAAGACAAAAGGCGACAGGAAAGTGAGCACGAGCCCATACCCCAGATATAAAGGCCATATCCGCAGGATCCGCCGTAAATAGAAACTCCGGTAGCTGATCGTACCCGTTGAGTCTTTCTCGAGCAATAACAAATAGCTGATCAGGAAACCGCTGAGGACAAAGAAGAGATTGACCCCCATTCTCCCCGTGTCGGAGAAACAGCGCTCGAGGAAAGCGCAGGAAGGCGAATATCCGCTTTTGAACCCATAGGCATGCTGAAGCAAAACCATCAGGGCCGCAAAAAATCTGATCCCGTCTAAATTCTTAAAATAAACTTTCATTACTCGCCAAACACTTGGGGTAGTTGTAAAAATAACGCGAAAACCCTACTTTTATGCATAATTATATGGGTGATCCGCGACAATCCAACAGCTTCGACGCCATCGTAATCGGCTCAGGTATCAGCGGCGGCTGGGCAGCCAAGGAACTCTGCGAAAAAGGAATGAAAACCCTCGTTCTGGAAAGAGGAAGGAACGTAGAACATCTCAAGGACTACACGACTGCCCTGATGCACCCCTGGCAATTCCCTCACCACCTCCGGAATACCGAGCAGGATAAGATCGATGACCCCGTCCAAAGCACCGCCTATAACGAAGCTTCCCGGCAATTCTATGTTAGCGATAAGGAGCACCCCTATATCCAGGAAGATCCGTTCTATTGGCTCCGCGGCTACCAGGTGGGCGGCCGCTCCCTCACCTGGGGAAGGCAATGCTACCGGCTAAGCGACCTCGACTTCGAAGCCAATGCCAAAGAAGGCATCGCCGTGGATTGGCCCATCCGCTATAAAGACCTTGCTCCCTGGTACGACTACGTGGAGGATTTCGTGGGCATCAGCGGTAAACCGGAAGGCCTTCCCCACCTTCCCGATGGAAAATTTCTTCCGCCGATGGAGATGAACTGTATCGAAGACTATTTTTCCGGGAAAATGCGGTCGCTGTATAAGGACAGGACCGTGACCATCGCCCGCGTCGCCAACCTCACTCAGGGATGGAAAGGCCGTGGACCCTGCCAGTACCGCAACCTCTGCGACCGGGGCTGCCCTTTCAGCGGCTACTTCAGCAGCAACGCGGCAACCTTGCCGGCCGCCGCCGCCACGGGGAATATGACGCTGCTCGCCGACTCGATCGTAGTGGAAATTCTCTACGACAATCGTACTGACAAAGCAAGCGGCGTGAGGGTCATCAACGCACACACCCAACAGGTAACCGAATACTACGCCCGGATCATCTTCCTGAACGCATCCACGATCGCGACAGCCGCCATCCTGATGAATTCAGTTTCCCGAAAATTCCCCAACGGACTGGGCAACTCGAGCGGCCAGCTGGGGCATAACCTGATGGACCATTTTACCGGGACCGGCGCCATCGCCCAATACGAAGGATTCCGCGACCAATATTATTCCGGCCGCAGACCCGCTGGGATCTATATCCCCCGCTTCCGTAACCTTGAACCGGATCAGCAACGAAAAGACTATATCCGGGGCTTCGGACTCCAGGGCAGCGGCAACCGTTTCGAATGGGAAGAGCAAGGATCGGTTCCGGGCTTTGGGACAGCCTTTAAAGACCAATTGCTCAGGCCAGGCCCCTGGACCCTCTGGATCGGCGCCTGGGGCGAGACGTTACCATACTTCGACAACAAGGTCTCCCTCGATCCGCATAAGAAAGATAAATGGGGATTGCCCATCCTGCGTATTGCCTTCAAATACCACAGCAATGAGGCGGCCATGCGGAAGGACATCCGGACATCGGCGGAAGAAATGCTGGACAAGGCCGGCTTTACCAATATCCATTCCTATAGTCACGAAGCCCCCCCTGGATCGGCTGTCCATGAAATGGGAACGGCCCGGATGGGAAAGGATGCGAAAACCTCCGTGCTGAACGGGAACAACCAATTGCACGACGCGAAAAATGTCTTTATAACCGATGGGAGCTGCATGACCTCTTCTGCCTGGCAAAACCCGTCCCTCACCTACATGGCCCTGACCGCCCGGGCCTGCGACTTCGCCGTTAACGAGTTGAAGAAAGGAAATCTCTAATAATATCTCACCGTAACCCCCGCGGGCAACCGCTCCTCAAATGCCTTTAAATTCTGCCGCAACACGACCCCCTTGTCCCCGCCAATATTATAAAAGCTAACCGAATCCTCCCCGCAGATCACATTGTTCCGGATCTGCCAGCTGGCTACCTTGGTCCACCGACGGAGCAGGGAATCGCTAAACCACCTGTCATAAAGCACAACGGTATGCACCCGCTCGGCCCTGCACAGACTATCCAGGAAATCAGGGGTCCAGTATCCCTTCTTTTTGCTGCGTGCAACCTGGATATTCCCCAACCCCCAAAGATCGAGCTTGGTCCCATCCGTAAAAAAAGACACCGCCCCGATGTCGTTCGCGGCGACCGCATCCTGATTATAATACCGATGCAGGAACTGCCCCATTTGGTACTGCTGCTGATAGATGTTCACACAGGCCGTACCGGTCTTTGAAAAGGCTGCGACACTTCTCAGCACCAGCGGGAAGCTAAGCGCAAAAATGGCAACCCCCAGTACCCACCCTATCCGGGGGCCCCATTCCCGCATGACCTGCCGCCCATATTTCCAGATGAGCACGCCGCCGATAACGACCGTGCAGAATATAAGATAGGCCTCATACCGGTAAAGCCACCCCGTAGATGCCAGACAAAGCTGCAGGAGCGCACCGCCCAACAGGATACCCAGGCTATACCCATAGGCGGGCCGCTGGCGGATATATTTTAAAAAGACAAGATATAACAGCGGTATAACGATCAGCAGCCGCTGCGTCGCCAGAAGGCTGATCCCCGGCCGGTGAGCACCCGCGGGAACATTGTCCGTATCGACGATCGTCAACCGCTCTATGAGGATATTACCCAGCGACTGCAACATCCCGCCCAGGGATGCCGGAGCCGGATCCGCCTTTAGCAACACCGAGTTGGGTAGAAAATAACTCCCCTTCACAACCGAAATGATCCCAAAGATCGCGAGCGGCAGCACGGAGACAAATCCCAATTTGACCGCCATCCCCAGCTTCCGGTGCCAGAGAAGGATCAGGCAGGCGATCGCGACAAGGAACAACCCCTCATACCGGATGAAAGTGACCAGCAGCCCGTATATTGCGACCGGCCATGGGAATTTCCATTTTTGCTGCGGCTCCGCCAGCGATACTTCCAGCCAGTCTGAAAACCCGAATATGAACAGGAAGGAGAAAAGACATTGCAATGTATGCTCCATCCCGCAGATGACGAGGATAGGTAGCGGTGCTGCAAACACAATGACAAGCAGTATCCCGAGTTGGCCGCCCGCACGTATCCCCTCTTTGCGAAGCCAACGTTGTACGACAATCAGCAATATGACGGCCACCACGCAATTGAGGATAAAAGGAAGGACCACCCGGACGGAAAACAACTTGAATAGCCCGGCCAGCAGCAAAGTGTACAATACCGAAGACGAAGCCGACGCAAACTCGTGCGGACTGACACCCCAGGTGCCGTAGATCGAGAGATTCCTGGCAAGGGCCATATGAATGAACGTGTCGTCCAGCGGATAAGAGAACGTACCGTTGGTCCGGCCAAGCGCACTGAACTCGATTACCGCTACACAAAGCCCGGTAACGCCAAGCGCCAGGATCAAAGCCGATTTAGGGGAAAGTAGATTCTTCAAGCGGCGTCCAAATATTTATAGCGTAAAATAATGGCAAGCACCGGATAATAAAAGGCCATATCGTTAATGCTGCCGATTATACTTTGCGCGAACATCCCGATGAAATAGCAAAACAGCGAACAGGTGGCCGCCGCATATACCCACTTCATGTCGTCGTCGCGAGTATGGAAATAGGCGGTCACCCCGCCTTTAAGGATAAAGTAATAGATGAGGCAGACAATGATCAGCCCTATCCAGCCGGTCTCCAGCGCCAACTGAAGATACCCGCTGTCAGTCTGGAAGCCCGCCAGGAAATGCCCCGGATTCAACACAGCCCCAAGGTTGCCCGTAGTGCCCAGCCCGCCGCCGAACGGATGGGAAAGCATATACGGCCGGATAAAGTCCCGCGCTACCACCCTGACCTTGTATGATTCGTCCTCGCTGCCGACAAAACTGGATCGGAACCGGTTAATCGTACTGTTTCCATATATCGGTGCATAAAGGATCGCCACCAGAGCAAGGAAGGCAGCGACCGCAAACGCCCGCGTGCTCTTCTTGTCGATCGTCAACAGAGCGAACATCCCCAAACCGCCCACCAGCATGACGTTTGCCGTGCGCGTGCCCGAATAAGCCATTGCCAGGATCATAACAACGACACCCGCCAGCATGATCCGCCGGATCCGCTTGTCGCGCTGACCTATCGCCAGGATGATAAAGAAGACACTGCAGGCGGCCATCATAGCACCAAAGGCCGTGGGATCATTGAACGTGGAGAACTTCCTGAACTCACCATTGATGTACAGCAGGCCAAACCGGATCGGGTTCGCTGTCGCCCAGGAGATCTCAAAGTTGAATAACCCATGCCATTGCTGAATACAGCCATACAAGGCCGCTATGACGCACAGCACGAACAAGACCCGGATATACCTCCGGATACTTCCCTTGTCCCGCAGGATCTGAAACACAATGAATAAATAAACAAATGCCTCAAAAGCCTTTCTTACCGCCTGCGTCCAGGCTTCGACCGAATGACCTTCAGGATTGAATAGCTCCAAACTGCCATAGAAGAAGTTCAGCACCATGAGAATGACTACGGGCGAACGGATGAATTCATTGACGCTTTTCTTCAGCGACCCCCCCTTGATGAAAAGACTGAAAAGGATCGCCACGATAAGTATATCCGTGATCACCCCTACCGGCAGCTGATCCCCAAATACCAACCTGGACACATGGTACACGAAAAAACTATAGGCCATGTTGATATAAAAACCCGTTTCGGTGCTCAACAGGCAGACAATAACCACCGCCAGGCCCACGATCCCTCCAACTACTGCCATCCCGAGGGTCACGTTTCGGGCCAGCAGGAGCCCCATAGAGACAGCGATCAGCCCGAATATCAATACCCCTGCCCAATTATTCAGCTTCCCCTCCAGGAAAATTCTCCCCACCGACCTCGCAGCCCGGGAAGATCTCTTTCGTCTTTGGTTCGTAATTTCTCTATTCACGACAATTCAGGTCAAAAGAATAATACCTTGAGGAATAGGGTGATCATAATCCCTGCAATGACGATCGTCACAAACCTTTCGTGTGATGACACTTTATTTTTCGCCATACCGTCAAAGTTAACCCTAAATCTGCAGATTTCAAATCCAGCCAACGTCCGCTATAAAAGCAAACAGGGACCGAAGCCCCTGCTTGCCATCTATCATCCAATTAACGCGTAGCCCTATTGCTTGATCAGCTTGATCGTCTTGATCGTCTTTCCGTCAGAATACATCAGCTTGCCCACATATACCCCGGCCCTTGCAAAGTTCCGGTCCGCTTCGATCAACAGATAGTTCTCGCCCTGCACCAGACCATCGAACTGTTTACGGTATACCAGGTTGCCCTGGACATCGAAAATACCTACCGTTACCTTCTCATTATTGAATTCCGCAGGTACCTGCAGCGTGAATGAGGTATGGAACGGATTCGGATACGCGCTAACCACCGTATCGGTATTGGCCGTCTGTGCAGTCAGTGCCGACGGGCTCGAGAACTCAGCCGTCGTATTCTCCCCGCCTGTCGATTTCGGCGGTATAGGAGCATTTTGCGGTACCGGCGTGTACCCGTTAATGACCATGGCAGTTAGCCAGCCCGCGTCCGCATTCTGGTAAGAGATCATCTGCAGGTAGACGTTCCCGGTAATATCGGGATGAACCCCTCGCATCGTCACGGTCGCATGCTGATTGTACAGGGCATTCAACCATACCGTATCCCCGTTGACAATATAAGCCGTATTCTGGTCGCCGCCTTCATAGTCTTCACTGCCAAAGAACGTGATGTCATAGACCTTGGAAACGTTCAACCCGGATAAGGTGAAGGAGCCTACGTTCCCTGCGAAGAGCACATACTGGTATTTGATGACCGCATCCGGATAGACGCCCGAGTTGTTGCCCGTTACGTCGCCAAGCGAATTGGCTCCGGCGAATGCCCCTGTCTGCAACAGGCTCATACTGGTCACAGTCCCGGTGCTGTCCAGGAAATTAAACCAGCTGGTACCAGGCCCGCCAGGGTTGTTGAGGTTATTCCAGGGACTGGTCGCCGCAGGCGTATTGTTGACGGCGATATACACCGCATCGGTATACGTGGTCACCGCCAATACATTACTGTAATTCGAATGCGTGCTGCCATTGGCTGCCCTGACGATGTAGTAATAGTTGGCCCCCTTGGTCAGTTTCGTATCCTGGTAGCTGACCGTATTGGCCGGAAGGCTCGCTATCAGCGAATAAGTGCCACCGGAATTGTCACTCGCCCGCCATACTTCATAGCCCGTCTCGATCGCCGAACGATCCTGCCAGCTGAGGCTAACCGTCGTCTGAGTGACATTGGTAGAGATCAGCGTGGTCGGGCTCAACAAGTTGCCCGCCGTGGTATCGTAAGCCTGCAAGACGACGGCATTGACATAAGCGACCGTTGCAGCCGGGCCCTTGCTCACGCCGATGGTCACCACGCCGTTGACCGGCCTGATCCCGTTGAACTGTACGGTCCTGTTGATATTCCAGTCCGCCTGCAGCGAGTCGGTCTGGCCGTTGAGCGTGTAGTAAGTCATACCAGACGTTCCATCCCACTGGCTGTTGAACAATACAAAGTTATACTGCTTGGCATTGTTCAGGCCGCTGAACTGGATCCTGCTCGTCGTGATGTTCGAATTATACAGGTAGTAGAAATTCTGCACCACCTGCTGCGGATAGATCGCGTCATTGTTCCCAGTCACCCATCCCGTGTATCCGGACCAGCTGAATCCATCCAGCAGCGTCGCCGAAATGCCGGTGGCATTGCCACCCGCGTCCTTCAGGTTCGACAGCACAGTATTCGCGAATGGCGGCGTCGTCATGGTGTTCCATGGCGCCGGTGTCGTCGCACCTCCGGTAAAGTTCAGATACACCGATTGGACATTCGGCTCGGTTACGGCGATCGAGAAGCTCGTCGATGCGCTCGAATCATACTGGTCGGTCACGGTGATCGTCACATTGGAATATACACCCACCGTACCTGGTGTCGGCGCAATGCTTATCGAGCCGGTACCATTACCATTATCCGTAAAGGTGGCGAAAGGCGGCAGGTTTGTAGCTGTCAGCGTCAATTGCGCTGTCGGGTCATCATTCGTCGTGACACCCACGTTCACCGACTGCGTATCCACCAGTGCGACATTGGCAATAGCTGTGATCTTCGGCAACCGGTTGAGGGTCGTCACATTCGCCGTATCCGTGAATCCGCTAACCCCATGGTTGTTGTACGCCTGTACGGTGTACAAATATTGGATATGAGCGGCGACAGAGCTGTCTACATAACTGTTGGTAAAGTTACCCGCGGCCGTACCGATGATGCTGAATACACCCGTGTTTGCCGGCGCGCGGTAGATCTGGTATCCTACCGCATTGAATGCCGAATCGGACCAGTTTAGCGTCACCTTGCCCACTGCCGGCTGCGCCGTCAGATTGTTGGCGCCTGCAGGTTTGGAGCCGTCATCGAATTGTTTTGTGATGACGATCGCATTGATATACCCCAGCACCGTATTGGCCCCAAGACCCATCGAGAACGGTAACGTACCATCCGGGTTTGGCTTGAGATTGGGGATCGATGCCGTGTTCTGCGTGTTGTCCTGGACCGCCAGCGATACCGTAGAGGTTCCCGCTGTATACGTCGTCGTCCCGTTGCTCGGCACACCGTTATAAACACTGTTCGCAAAGAACGTAAGCGTGTACAGCTGGCTCGTATCCAGCCCGGTCACCGTCCCGGTGAATACATTCGGACCGCCATAGATCGAACCAAACCACAGGTAATCCTTCTCTACCACATCCGGATATACGCCCGAATTGTTGCCGGTTGATCCACCACCGTTAAAGGTATTCCACCAATAGCTGGGTTGGAATAGCAGCCCGACAGTCGTCGGATTCCCTGCGGAATCGAGCAGATTGTTTGTCGTCGTACCCTGCAGGGCATTCCAGGGCAGACCAAGCGCGGTCACGTCCTGGTAAGCAAACCGGGTGAATATCCTGGTATTGGGGTTCTTGTATTTCACCGTCAGTACAAAATTGCTGGTAGAGGACAACCCGTTGTTGTCATTAGCAGTCACCGCAACATTGTATGTGCCCGCCGCCGCAAAACTCGGGTGAAGGAGCAGGTTCGCGGTCCCGTTACCGGTTTGTGTCAGGGTATTGCTGTTCGGTCCATTGGCAACCGCGAGACTTATCGTATCGGACGAATTGATATCCGTCGCTGTAAGCGGTATCGTCAGCGTATCCCCCTCATTCATCGTAATGTTGGACAGAGCGCCGATAACCGGTGCTGCGAAATTGTTGACCGCAATGCTAAATGGAGTACAAGTGTCCGCACCGCCAAAGGCATCGGTTACCACAATGTACACACCCGGGTAGGTTCCCACATTCGCCACGGTCGGATTGAGGGTCATCGTCGCCGTCCGATTGCCGTTATCGACAAAGTTGCCGAAGCTGGTAGGCATATTATGTACCGTGAAACTCAGTGTGCCGGAATTCACAGAAGTGGCGCTGACATTCACCGTCGTGGTTGTTCCGTATCGAGCATTGACATTGCCCGGATTGGTGATGACCGGGAGGTTGTCGAGTGCAGTGACCTTGATCTCTGCAGGACTTGCCGATACGCCACCAACATTGGAAGCAGTCACCTTGTAATAGTATACCCCATTCGAGAACAGCGTGGCGTCCGTGTAGCTCGTCGTCCCGGGAGGGAAGGAAGCGATCTGGACATAACTCTGATCGTTGTTGTTCGAACGGTATAGCTGGAAGCCGGTGATATTAGCCGTGCTATCCGTCCAGCTTATATTCGCCGTGGACGGGCTGGTAGCGACCGCCGAGAAATTGTATGGCGTAGACGGTACTGTCGGCAAGGGCTTTGAAGTGGCATTTGCCACAGCCGAAAACGCTGACTGCCCGTTCTGCCCGATCGCCCTTACCTCATAATAATAGGTCGTATTGGGTGCAACCGTGCCATCGGTAAACGAAGTCACGTTGGCGCCGGTCGTATTGACGATGGCAAAACCTGACGATGAACTGGTCGACCTCCAAACCTCATAACCCGTTTCTATCGTTGTAGTGTCTGCCCAGGTCAACCCGATCTGATTGTAGGAAAGGGAAGTCGCCACCAGGTTGTTTGGAACCGTTGGCGTCGGTCCGTCGACCACCGGCGCATCACCCCAGGCGCTGCTCGGAATAGTTACGAAAGTAGTGGGGGATGACGGCGTCTCCCACGAAGCGGCCATCGAAGCCCTGCCGATCGTATTGGCGCCATAGAAGTAGGCAATCGCTATCGGGTACACGCCCGCCGTTAGCGCCATAGAAGAAGACGCAACCGACTTGCTGGTATGCACGCCGTCATTGACGACGATCGCATTGCCCGTCAGATAGGGTGAACCAATTGCACCCAGGTTACCCAGCCAGATCTCGCTTCCATCTACCGAAGTGGTTCGGAAAGTATACGACCCGGTGGCCGGTATTTTGATATAACCCTGCCAGAGCACCCCGTAATTCGAGGACGCCGGTGCAACACCACCACCCGTCGAAACAGTCGATGATGTGCCCCTCGTATCCACCGGAAGCGACGTAAAGTTGGGAAGAACCGTCGGCGTCGGGCTCAATAAATAGGTTTGGTAAGGAAGGCCCGTCTGAACAGGTTCACCGCTGGCCTGGTTGCTGGCCACGGATAGATTGCCTGCCGCATCAAATGCCTTTACTACAAAATCGTACGTCTGCGGATAAACCAGGTTCGTCACGACGAAGGTCGTTCCCGTGGTAGAATAGGATTTTGCACCGTTGACATATATATAGTATCCTGTCACCCCGATATTATCCGTGGACGCTGTCCATCCCAGGGTGATAGTCGAATTCGTAGAGGCGTTGATGAAGAGATTGCCCGGGGCCGACGGCGCCTGCGTGTCGGCAATCGTGGTCGCACTGGCCTGGTTCGAAGCCGCGGATGCTGCCGTCGCGCCAAGCGCCCTGACCTTATAATAATAGGTGACCCCCGGTGTCAGGTTGTTGACCGTATCCACCGATAAACCCTTGGCAGCAATCCCCAGCAACGTATAAGGACCTGAAGACTGCGTGGCCTGCCATACTTCAAACCCGGTATTCGGTATCACCGGATTGGGGTTCTGAGTCCAATTCAACACGATGGACGTAAGAGACAAGGTCGTCGCGATAAGGCCCGTGCCCGGATCGGGCTTGTTTGGCCCATTGGCATTGATGACGGTAAATGGCGTCGAGAAAGAACTCGTACAACCATGCAACTGGGTTATCTCGTCAGCATATTGCCCCGGCGTAGTGACAGCGAGCCTATTGCTGCTACCGATGTTCGTATTGTTCCCCACCATCTGCCAGGCGTAGGAAGTATAGATGGGCGGCACCATCAGTGTCGTCCCGTTGCCATTCATGTCGGGGATTGCAGAACTGAAACCAGGCGCCGGCGTGGGGACCGGCGATATGGTAGGTGGCATGATACCAATCACCACAGGAACATGCGACCAGTCGGACCAGTTGCCGTTCCGTTCTACCCGCGCATCATACGTTCCGTATGCGTTTGATTGGATCGTTATCGAATTCGATGTCCACTGCGACTGTACCACCCCGTTCAATCTCCATTGGTAAGCTTGAAATCCTGCCGTCAACCCAATGGTGATGCTGGTGGGCGTTGCGTTCGAACAGAACAGATTCTGACCAAATAACGTCCATGGATTGGAAGCATAACAAGCCAGCATCCAGGGAAAGAAGGCCGGCATTGACCACGTGCTGTCCCAGGTATCATGACCCTGGGTCGTCATATCCAGATCGGTATAATTCGCACCCGCTGCCGCAAATGCCGCTGCCACTTGCTGCGCCGTCGCAGGCGCAGGGCTGCCGTCCTTTCCACCATGGATATTCCAGATGGGCGTAAACTTAAGCTGATTCACGGTGGCCGATGCCGCAAGCTGAATAGCATCCGATGACATGGGAATATTCCCCGAAGTGTAGATCGGGTTGCCGGTCAGAAAACCCCAGACACCCGCTCCACCACCGGAAAGACCATTGCCATAAACCCGGAAGGGATCCAACTTATTATTGGCTATCATGAAGTCGATAATGGACCGCTGGGCATTCCATTGCGAATTGCCCCAGCCGCCGGCCGTCTGCATGATCAGGATATAGCCGTCGAAGGCCCCCGAAGCCACCGCATTGGAGAAGATCTGACCGCCGTGGAACATCGAATACTCATTGTCGTACACCGACCCCGCTTCCCCCTCACCATGATCGAAGATCATCATGGGATATTTCTTCCCATCATTAGCCGTCGGGTTATAGGTTTTCGGAAAACAAAGCCGGAACTGATTACCATTGTAGATATACGCTTTGTAAGGAGTCGTATTCCAGGACAACCTTACCGTCCTGACCCATTTGTGGATCTGATTGTCGTATGGCACATTCGGCGGAGCCGAAGGATTGTATGTCACCAGCGTATCCGCCGGATTTAATACACTTTGCGCCTGGACAGCCGGTCCGGCGACAATAGCAAGGACAATCAACATCAAGCCGAAAATCCGAGTAGAAGTTTTCATTTTGTATACATTGGTTAAGGGGAAAAACGCTTTTAATTAACACCCGCATCCCATTACTTTCAATACCTCACGCCGCATTCCGTCCATATGCAGGACTGAACTAAAGGGCGGACAGTTCGAAAAGAAAAGGAATGATAAAGAAATTGGATCACTAAGAGATTGGATAACGAAAGTTCAACTGTGGTAGCGGGTAGCGGATAGCAGGAAATGGACAGATGACGCTGAAGGAAAATTGGATGACGCGTCAGGAAAATTGGACAGTCTAATTACGGTAATTCAGAAGGATGACTTAAACAGGAGGGTTGGTTGTGTCACCGGAGATCAGATTGTGGAGAAAATTGACCGGCTCGAAATTAGAATTTTATTTGCTTGTATGCAAGGATTAATAAGCCTTTTTTTGAATATACCACGAAATGGGTACATATAAAAAAAACCGGTGATTTCTCACCGGTTTTCCGCCGAAGAAGGTTCGCTTCCCAGCCTTATATAATTAATTGACACTAAACAAGTTACAAGAATTGCTTATTGTTTGAGCAACTTGATCGTCTTTATCGTCTTTCCATCCGAATACATCAACCTCGCCACATATACCCCGGTCCCCGCAAAATTCCCATCAGATTCGATCATCAAATAGTTCTCTCCCTGCACCAATCCATCGAACTCTTTCCGGTAAACCAGGTTGCCATGCGCATCATAAATCGCAACCATGACATTCTCGTTGCTGAATGCAACAGGTACCTGCAGCGTGAACGACGTATGGAACGGATTTGGATAAGCGCTGACCACCGTATCGGTATTCACCGTCTGAGATTGCGCCACGAGCGCTGTCGGACTCGACCAATCCGCCGTGGTATTCGCCCCACCCGCCACTTGCGGCGGCGCAGGAGCATTCCGCGGCACCGGCGTGTACCCATTGATGACCATCGCGTTGAGCCAACCCGCTTCGGAAGCGCCGTAAGAGATCATCGACAGGTTCAGGTTCCCGTTGGCATCAGGTGTCAACCCGCGCATCGTAACCGTTGCGTTGGTGTTATTCATCGCATTCAACCATACGGTATCCGATCCGGAGATATACGCCGTATTGTCATTACCTATTTCATAGCTTTCGCTACCCATGAACGTGATATCGTACGTCTTCGAGAGGTTTAACCCGGACAGCGTGAACGATCCGACATTACCGGCAAACAACACGTACTGATACTTCAGGACCGCGTCCGGATACACACCCGAGTTATTCCCCGTTACATCCCCCAGCGAATTAGGCCCGGCAAAATTACCCGTCTGCACCATGCTCAGGCTCGTCGGCGCCCCCGTGCTGTCAATGAAATTGAACCAGCTGGTTCCTATTGAACCCGATTGATTCAGGTTATTCCACGGGCTCGGCGCCGCCGGCGTATTGTTCACCGCAATATAAACCGCATCACTATATGTGGTCGCCGCCACTACATTACTGTAGTTGGAATGATTGCTGCCGTCGACCGCCCTTACGATATAGTAATAGTTGAGGCCCCTGGTCAACTTGGTATCCTTATAAGTCACCGTATTGGCCGGCAGGCTCGCAATCAGCGAATAAGTACCGCCGCTGTTGTCACTGGCCCTCCATACTTCATAGCCTGTCTCGATAGCCGACCGGTCCTGCCACCGCAGGCTCACAGTCGTCTGGGTCACTCCGGTAGTGATCAAACCCGCCGGGTTCAGCAAAGTCCCCGCCGCCGTATCATATCCTTGAATGACGACGGAATTGATATAAGCAACCGCCGCCGCCGGACCTTTGCTCACACTGAGGGTCACAACGCCGTTCACCGGTCTGATCCCGTTGATCTGTACCGTCCGGTTGATATTCCAGTCTGCCTGAAGCGAGTCGGTCACCCCGTTGATCGTGAAATAGGTCATGCCGTTGGTACCGTCCCATTGACTGTTGAAGAATACAAAGTTATACTGCAACGAGTCGCTCAAACCGCTGAACTGGATCCTGCTGTTGGTGACACTCGAATTATACAGATAGTAGAAGTTCTGAACAACCGATTGCGGATAGATCGGATCGTTGTTCCCCGTCACCCATCCCGTGTACCCCGACCAGCTGAAGCCATCCAATAGCGTCGCGGAAATGGCCGTGGGGTTCCCTCCCGCATCGGTAAGGTTCGACATCACGCTATTTGCGAAAGGCGGAGTCGTCATGCTGTTCCATGGCAGCGGACTTACCGCGCCTCCGGTGAAATTCAGGTACACCGATTGAACATTCGGCTCTGTCACTGCTACCACAAAGCTCGTCGATGCCGCCGAATCATACTGGTCCGTCACCGTGATGGTCACATTCGAATAGACCCCGGTAGTCCCTGCAGACGGCGTAACCGTCAGAACACCTGTCCCATTCCCATTGTCCGTGAACGATGCAAAGGGCGGAAGGTTCGTGGCCGTGAGCGTGAGCTGAGCCGTCGGGTCATCCGACGTCGTTACATTTACCGTCACGGACTGCGTATCGACCATCGTTATGTTGGCTACTGTTCCGATCTTCGGCGTCCTTGTCAGCGTCATCGTCGATACACTGTCAAATGCCGAATTCCCATGCGTGTTGATCGCCCTTACCTTATAGATATATGCCGTATTACCCGTTACATTGCTGTCTGCATAGCTGCTTGCGCTGTTGCCTCCAACCGTACTCTGCAAACTGTAGATTCCATTTGAAGCCAGAGCTCTCCATACCTCATAACCCGTTGCATTATACGCAGAGTCCGTCCAGCTGAGCTGTACCTTGCCCGGCGCATCCGTTGCCGCCAGACCGCTCACACCTGCCGGAGCCGTGCCGTCATCGAACTGCTTGGTGATTACGACAGCATTGATATAGCCGAGCACCGTGTTCGGACCCAGACCCGCCGCAAAGGGGATCGTCCCATCGGGGTTTGGCTTGAGGCTCGCAATGCTGACCGTATTCTGCGTATTCCCCTGCACACTCAGCGATACGGTTTGGCCACCCGCAGTGTAGGTCGTCGTCCCGTTGTTCGGAACCCCGTTGTATACACTGTTTGCGAAAAACGTCAGCGTGTATAGTTGTGAAGTGTCGGCGCCCGTCACCGTTCCGTTGAATACATTCGGTCCGCCGTAAATACTTCCGAACCATAGGTAATCCGTTTCCACGACATCGGGGTAAACGCCGGAGTTATTGCCTGTAGACTGACCGCCGCTAAACGTGTTCCACCAGGAATTCGGCGTGAATTGCAATCCTATATTTGTCACGTTCCCATTCGAATCCACGAGGTTCGAAGTTGACGTTCCCTGCAGCGCATTCCATGGCGCACCCAGCGCATTCACATCCTGGTAGGCAAACCGTGTCAGTATCTTCTGATTCGGATTCTTGTACTTGACGGTCAGCACGAAGCCGCGCGTCGCCGACAACCCGTTATTGTCATTGACCGTTGCCGTTATATTGTATACACCCGCCGCCGAATAGCCCGGATGCACGAAAAGGTTCGCTGCTCCATTGGAGACCGCCGTGACGGTTGAACCCGGCGGAGCACCCACCGCCGACAGGCTGAGCGTATCCGATGAATTCTGATCCGTCGCCACCAGCGGGATCGTAAGCGTGTCCCCTTCATTGATGGTAAAATTGACCACGCTGTCCAGTACCGGTGGATAGTTGCCATTCACAGCCAGGCTGAACCTGGTCGTATCCGCGCCGCCAAACACATCCGTAACCGTGATGTACAGACCCGGGTATGTGCCTGCCTGCGCTACCGTGGGGTTGATAGTCAGAGTCGACGTTCCGTTCCCGTTATCGACAAAACCGGCAAACGAAGGAAGATTATAACCGGCAAACGTCAACCCGCCGGAATTCGCTGTCGTGGCACTGAGGTTGATGACAGTCGTCGCACCATACCGTGCCTGTTCCGTCGCAGGTAATTTTGTGATCTCCGGCGGGACATCCGGGGTGGTGGCCGATACCGCTGAGGTGAAGGCGGAATTTCCGCCTACATTCACTGCCTGCACCTCATAATAATAAGTAGCATTGGAGAACAGCCCACTGTCCGTAAAGGAGGTAGCGGATGCCGGCAGCACGGCCCACTGAACATATTGCGTATTCGTATTTGCCGAGCGATAGACCTGCACATTGGCAGCATTGGAAGCCGTATTGGTCCAGGAAAGCGTAATAGAAGAAGAAGTCACCGTCTTGGTCGCGAGACCGGTCGGCGCAGTCGGTTTCGCCGGCAACGCCTGAGTGGTCGCATTCGACTGGGCATAGGTAAAGCCCTGCAACGCCTGGATGACATCCTGTGTAAAGGCAGTGCTGTAGACCCCGAAATCGTCAATCCATCCCGGATAGGCACTGCCGGTAGTGTTAAATGCATTGGTCCCGTTGGTCTCGCCGAAACGTGATCCATTGGTCGTCGTACCAATGCTGTGGAAGGTCAGGCTGGTGGTAGATGCCGCCAGTGTTCCATTGACATACAAGAGCAGCGAATCTCCATTGTAAACAACCGCGACATGGTTCCAGGCCGTACTGTTAAAGGCGACCGAAACGGACGACCGGACATTGGCACTGGCTACTGCCGCGACGAGTGTCGTTTTGTTGAGCACCAACGCAAGGCCGTTATCACTGCCGCCGATATCGAAGATCACCTGGTTCGCCACCGTAGTGCTGCTGGGCTTGATCCAGCCCGCTACCGTGAGCTGGCTATACCCCGTCAGCAGGAAATTGCCGGTATTAGGAATGGTCGCACCCTGATTGCTGCCACTGAGCTTGAGCGAGTAAGCGCCTTCTTCCTTGGTCGTGGCATCGAACACCGGCGATCCCACGGCCGTCAACGTATATCCATTGCCGGTACTGTCGTTATAGTTGTTATTGAATTTCCATTCGGCCTCGGTATAATTCATCGCGAACGGTGATTCGCCATACAGGTTGTCGGCCCTTACTTCATAATAATACCGGGTGCTGGCAGCTGCAGAATTATCCACGAAGCTTGTCACACCAGCCCCGACGGAACCGACTGTCACAAAACCCGTGCTGGGAGAGGTCGACCGCCAAATCTCGAATCCCGTCTCGTTATTGCTGTTATCTTTCCACGTAACACCGATCGCATCATAGGACTGCGCCACCGCCTTAACATTTGACGGCGCTGCCGGGGCAGTGCCGGGGGCCGTAAAGGAGCCCTTGAAATATTGAGCGGCGATCGGCACCAGCGTATTATTGCCGAACAAGGCGGTGCTGGCCCACGACAACGACATATTGTAACCGCCGCCAGCCTGGAAATATTCTACGTAAATGGGATATACTCCCGCTTTCAGCGTCATTGACTTGGAAGAGACCGTTGTTGAACCATGCTGCCCGTCATTGTTAACGGTCGGTGTTCCGGTCGGACCGGTAGCGTTGAACCACATGGCGCTGCCGTCATCCGACGTGGTGGCAAACGTATACGTGCCAGCCACAGGAACGGTCAGGTATCCCTGCCAGGTATAACCGAAATTCGTGGTTTGGGTCGCATTGTTGATATTGACCGTGGACATATTCCCCGTCATGACGGGCGTCAGCGTAGAGAAATTCGGCAGGACGCTCCAGGCAGTCGGCGTCGTATAATAATTATAGGTCAGGCCTGAGAAGACCGTGGGCGCCGATACCTGATTGCTGTGCGCCGAGACATTCCCGCTGCCGTCAACCGCCACCACATAGAAGGCATATTCCTGGTTGGAATTTAGACCGCTGACCGTAATGGTCGTATCCCCTGCACTCGTCGCATAACTTTTTGCACCGTCGACATAGATAAAATATCCCGTAACCCCAACGTTGTCCGTTGCACTGTTCCAGATAAGCGAAACGGAGGTCGAGCTGGTCGTCACAACCTGCAAGTTGCCGGGGGCAGTGGGCGGAGTCCTGTCGGAAGCCGTCGTCGCGCTTGCCTGATTGGACAACGGCGCCGCGGCCGTACTGTCGATCGTCCGCACTACATAAAAGTAAGTCGTATTTGGGGTCAATCCCTTGTCCAGGAAGTCAACGGTATCCGCCGGTACCTGACCAACAAATGCCCAGGGTCCTCCCGACCTTGTAGACCGGTAGATCTCAAATCCCGTTTCCACATGAGTGGGGTGGGGATTCCTGGCCCACTCCAACTGCACCTGTGTAAACGACGACAACGCTGCCGCTACCAGGTTCGCCGCAGGGCTGGGCGGATTGGGTCCATTGGCATTGATCACCGTGAAGGGCGGTGAGAAATTACTCGAACAGCCGAATTGCTGCGTCACCGAAACAATATATTGGCCCGGCGTCGTTGCCTTGTATACTTGTGAGGTTCCGAGCACCGTACTGTTCCCCGGCTGCTCCCAGGTAAAGCTCGTATAGTTACTGTCCGGCACCTGCAGGTTCACAGAAGTCTGGCCATTCGGCGCGGGCAGCACATCACTCATTCCGGACTGAACCGATATCGGCGGCGTGACAGTGGGCTGCTTGATCCCAATTACCACCGGCACATGCGACCAGTCAGACCAGTTGCCATTCCGCTCCACCCGCGCGTCATAGGTTCCATACTGGTTCACCTGGATCGAATGGGTCGTCCATTGCGGCTGAACCACCCCATTCATCCGCCACTGATAGGCCTGGAAACCAATAGGCAAACCAATCGTCACATTAGGTGTTACGCCTGGACAAAACTGCGTCTGTCCGAAAAGGGTCCAGGGATTCGAGCAATATTGATTCAATTCCCAGGGCCAGAATGCCGGCATCGACCAGGTACTGTCCCAGGTATCATGACCTTGGGTTGTCATATCGAGATCCGTATAGTCCGCCCCGGCAGCCTGCATGGCCTGGAGTACTTGCAACGCGGTTGCAGGAGCAGGCGACCCGTCCAGCCCGCCATGTATATTCCAGATATCGGAGAACTTTGCGTCATTCACCGAATCTGTAGAAGTATAGTACGCACTAACCGACGACATGGGCAATATGCCCGCGAAATAACTGGGGTTGGTATAGAACATGCCCCAGATCCCGGCGCCGCCTCCGGAAAGCCCATTGCCCACCACCCGGAATGGGTCCAATTTGTTATTGGCCACCATATAATCGATGATAGCCTGCTGCGCCACAAACTGCGACGGCCCCCAGCCGCCACCCGTCTGCATCACCAGGACGTAGCCATCAAACGTTCCCGCCGCCACGGCATTCGCAAAGATCTGACCGCCGTGTAAAAGCGACATCTCATTATCATAGATGGTACCCAATTCTCCCTCGCCATGATCGAAGATCAGCATCGGATACTTCTTGCCGTCATTGGCCGTGGGGTTATAACTTTTGGGATAACACAACCTGAACTGGCAGGCATTATAAATGTATGCTTTGAACTGGCTGGTATTCCAACTCATCCGCACCGTCCTGACCCATTTGTGGATCGCGCCAAAAGCCGGCAGGGTAGGCGTATCCTTGGGGTTGAACGTGACCAGCGTATCGTTCGGATTGAGAACATTTTGACCGCGCACAGTCTGGCCGGCAATCGCGATCAGGGTAATCAACAGTAGGGTGAAAATCCGGGTAGAGGTTTTCATTTTTTGTACTCGCTTGGGTAAATAAATATCTTCTATACCTTCAGCATATCGCACGGTTTTAGCGGTATGCTGAAAGAAAATTCAACATATAATGCATCGTTAGCAACCTTCTTTGTTAGGATAATATTGGAATTAGGGTTTCCCTGGCCGTTTGTATTTGGCCGGGCCGATGTAAATACAGTTAGTTAGCATCGGTTCATCGCAGGATTTGAGATTCGTCTCCCTCTTCAAAGGAGCGTAGCGTGGGGGCCGGAGGCCGGCTTGGTTTCACGAAGAAGTTGGAAGAGGCGGTTATCAGAGGAGTGATAAATGACAGCCAAAAGTAGCGTAATTTTCCCAATCCTCCAACCAAAATCACAAAATCTGCATAGAAATTAACCCACAAATAACAACAATTTTCACCATTTACAACTACACATCCTCGAGCATCTATGCTTTCTCCCACACAGTCATGAACCCCCCATTCCACTGATAAGGTAATATTTCGGCAACCCGACAGTCAAATCGCTGCAAGGCCTTGATCTTTTTCGAAAAGAACGAAAATGGGAAAACATCCTCGACAAAATTCGTCTTGCCGAACCTGATGATCCGGAATCGATGCTCACCCGCCAGCCTTTCCAAAGACGACTTAGTAAAAAACTGTATATGTGTCAGGTTATCCGCACTGCTCTGTACCGTCGTGCCCTTATACCCAAAAACCTTTTTCATCCCCTGCACCGCCCTCCACACCCAGTTATTCTTTTTCTGCAGGGCAATGATCGGCCTCGTGACAAATAATTCCCGTGGCCCCACCCCGTTGGGCACCGTTACAATCAGCACCCCATCCTTGTCCAACAATTCATACAGCACATTCAATAGCTTTCCCGGATCGTTGAGATGCTCAAGCACTTCACTACAGATCACCGCATGATAGCGATGCCCGTCAGCTACCAATTGCTCCGCACTCACGACATCAAACTTTACCTGCGGGGACTTGTTGAGCTCCCGAGCCCGCTCTATGGCCTTCTCACTCACGTCGATACCCCTCACTGTAAAGCCCTTTTCACCCAGACTCCTCGAGATCACCCCATTCCCGCAACCCACATCCAATACCTCGGCACGCTCGGGAAGCTTTGCTCCCAATACATCTATTATAAAATTCAATCGTTTAATATCTGCGATCCTTTCGAACTCCATGAAAACCAAAATTTGGTTGAAAAATAATCGCTATTCGGCGATCTTCTTATATATATTTTCAATTTCCTTCGTCATAACGGCCGCATTGAAACGCTCCCGGACCGTTTCCACCGCACACGCACCCATCGATTCCCTTAGCCTCCTATCCTCCACCAACCGGAGTATGGCCGCCGCCAACGCTCCGACATTCCCCGGCTCGACCACCAACCCATTCTCGCCATCCCGCAATACCTCCCGCGTACCATCCACCCTCGTCCCGATGACCGCCTTTCCCATCGCCATCGCCTCCAGCAATCCGATAGGCAAACCCTCCCACAACGATGGCAGCACATAGATATCAGCGGCCGCGAGCACATCAGGAACATCCTGACGGAAAGAACTGAAATAAACCCTGCCCTCCAGACCAAGTTCGGCAGCTAGCCGCATCCCCTCCTCCTTCTCATCACCTTCACCTACCATCAGCAACCGCAATCCCGGCAGTTGCCCGACCGCCTCGTGAAACGCCCTGATCAACGTCAACGGCTGCTTGTGTCCTGTGAACCGCGCCAAAAACAACAACAGCACCACATCCCGGGGGATATTCAATTCGCCGCGAATATCCGCAAAAACCCTCGCCGGAGAGAACTTCCGCTGATCGATCCCGTTATTGACAACCACCGCCCGGAACCCCGGAATGCTGTTCACTCCGGACTGCCTGTTGGACGCCGACACCGCAATATTCAACGCCGACCGGGCAGTGATCCACCGCTCCCCCCATATTCGCAGCCTGCGCACCCAGAAGGGCTGATCATCATGGAAAGACCAGCCATGCACAGTGTATACCAGCGGTATCCCTAACCGCCGCGCCGCCCATAGCGTATTCGAACTGGCCCTCGTGCCATGCGCGTGCACCAGATCTACGCTTTCTGCCGCGATGAGCTCCTTAACCTTTCCCCATTTCGTCACGTCAAAAGGCCGCTCCGTATAAAGGACATGCGTCCGAACACCCATCGCCCGCAACCGCTCGACCATCGGACCCTCCGTAAAGGAAAGAACTACCGGTTCGAACCGGTCGCGATCCAGATTCTCTACCAGGCTTAGCAAATGAGTCTCTCCGCCACCGATCTGGCCCTGCCGGATACATTCCAAAACTCTTATCTTGCGGTCCATCCTCGGTTTACAATTTTTGCATCCATCGATCATACCATAGCTGGAACATCAGCACCTGCCATAACTTCTGGTAATTAACCTTCCTCCCCGCCAGATATTGATCCCGTAGCTGGATGATGGGCCCTGCCGCAAAAACGCCCGATACCGCCAGGCTCTTCTCACTCAAATAATACCGCAGCTGTTCCCGCAGATCCTCCCGGAACCAAACCATCAACGGCGCAATAAAAGGACGCTTCGGCCGCTCCATCAACTCCCGGGGTATATACCGGTGCACCACCTCCTTCAATAACCACTTGTTCACGCCGCCCCGGATCTTGAAAGTGGATGGCAGCCGGGATAGGAATTCGATCACCCGGTGATCCAGCATCGGCTCCCTCCCCTCGAGACTTACCGACATAGTAGCCCTGTCCATCTTCACCAGGTTATTGTCGACCAGGAATGTCTTGTAATCGATCGCCAGAAGCCGGTTTACCACCCCATCGTGCTGCTTGAGCCGGTCCCCATCCTCAAAAGAGGTCGGATATCGCTCGAACTCACCCCCCAGAAAGGACGCCACCTCACTCTCCGTTATATACTGGCTGATGTACTTTACCGCACTCACCGGATCGCCGCTCCGCCAGATCAACTTCATCTTCTCATACCGGGTACTGAAATTGTACTGACGGTTGAAATAGGGAATGCGCTCCGGATTCACCAGGGACATAGCCCCGCTAAGCAGACTTTGCGCAAATCCGGGCATCATTGATGTATATTTTTCTGCCTGGTTGAACTTATTATATCCCCCAAAGATCTCATCGCCACCATCGGCGCTGAGCGCAACCTTCACCTGCCTCCTCGCCAGCTGGCTTACCAACACGGTAGGAACGGTGGAATTGTCGGCAAATGGCTCGTCATAGATCTCGGGCAGCCGGCCCAGCACCTCGCCCGCCTCCTTTGCAGTCAGGTACCATTCCGTATGATCCGTGCCAAGATAATCCGCAATTTTCTTCGCCTCCGGTGCTTCGTTGAACTCGGCCTCATGAAACCCGATCGTAAACGTCTTCAACTTTTCGGTCCGGCCGCTCTGCAAAAGCGCCGCAACACTCGAACTATCATAACCTCCGCTGAGGAAAAGCCCCACCGGTACGTCCGCTACCATCCGGTATTCGTAGGCGTTCTTTAAAAGCCTGTCCGTATGCTCGATGGCCTCCGCATCCGACAATTGAAGGCACGGCTGGTTATAATAATCGAATACATCCCAGTATTTCTTGATCTCCACCTTGCGGCTCGGAAGGTCCAGCGTCAGATAATGCCCCGGCAATAATTTGTAGGTATCATGGAAAATGCTGTGAGGCGCAGGAATATAGCTGTATTGCAGGAATAACGCCAGACTGTTGACGTCGATATTCCGCACGAAACCCGGATGCTGATACAATGCCTTCAGTTCGGAACCGAACAGGAGCAAATCACTATCGTGATAATAATAAAGCGGCTTCACTCCCGCCCGGTCCCGGATCAGGACCAACTGACCCTTCGCACGGTCATATAAAGCCAGCGCAAACATCCCGATGAATTTCTGCACTACATCAATACCCCAACAGTCATAGCCCTTCAGGATAACCTCCGTGTCCGACCAGGATTGAAAAGTATACCCTTTGCCCTCCAACTCTTTACGGATCTCCTTGAAATTGTAGATCTCTCCGTTGAAATTGACGATCAGGTCACCGAAGTGCATCGGCTGATGACCCAGCGGGGAAAGGTCAAGTATCGATAACCGCCGCTGCCCAAAACCGATCCGAACCTCCGGCGCATCATACAGTTCATGACCGGCATCGTCCGGACCGCGATGATACATCGCATCGGTCATCGATCGCAATACTTCGATCGAAGTGTTCTTCCTGAAATCTGCAAAACCGGCAATTCCACACATATCAATTAAGGTTGAGTTTAGGGTTCAACTGGCTGAAAATACCCCTCCAGAAGGAACGGAGATGCTCCAGTTGACCCCTATACAAATATTGCAAGGTATTCTTTGGGATTGTCAGCAGGACAAAATAGGTGGTAAACACCAGCCGCGTCCGCCATGGCATATTCCGCCGCATAAACAGCAGCCGGTTACGGGTCAGGTAATAGGTCTTGAGCGGACTGGACTTTCCCGTCGTCATCGATTCCTTGTGGTAAATCAGCGACCTGGGTTGATAATAGATCCTATACCCCCTCCGCTTGATCTGCTCCGACCAATCAAATTCTTCATAATAAAGAAAATACTGCTCGGGCATCATCCCTACCTCATCCACGATCCTCCGGGGGACCATCATCGCACCACCATGTACATAGTGCGTCGGCCGGACTTCATCATACTGACCCCGGTCGGATTCCCGGCATCCGATCATGCCATTCCGCCCGGTAAGCGGATTTACCGCGGCATATCCGGCATACTCGATCGTTCCCTTGGCAAAAAAATAATGGAATTTCGGACTGGCCATCCCGGCATCGGAGTACTCGCGGAAGATATCGAGGAGCCCTTCCAGCAGCCCTGGCGTGAATTCGGTGTCGTTATTGACGATGAAAAGATATTCCCCATTAGCCACCCTGATCCCCGCATTATTCCCTCCGGAGAATCCCAGATTGGTGGAATTACGGACCACCCGCACCCCCGGGTAAGCCTCCTCAAAAGCCCGGGTCGGATCCTCCCTGGAAGCATTGTCCACCACGATCACTTCCACCGGTTCGTAACGGTTCTGTTCCCGGATAGAGCGAAGAAATTCACACGTAACACCGGGTGTGTTCCAATTAAGGGTGATAATTGATATAGTGGGTGCGACCTTGACCATGTTGGCTTTGGCTGTTTCTTTTTGAGGACAGACGGTACGGACCGCCTTATACGTTCTCCTTCTGAAATAACGCGGAAGGCGTATTGGCTATTATCCAAAGATCCGTGGCAAAACTGCAATTGGCGGCGTAGTCGATATCCATGGAGATCCGCTCCTCCGTCGACATGTCCTTATTGCCCCGTTTCTTTACCTGCCAAAGACCGGTAATGCCCGCGGGAGCCAGGAACCGGGCCGCGTAGTCATCGGTCGTCAGGGCGGCAGCTTCATAAAGGGGAAGCGGCCGGTTTCCTACTACGGACATATGACCGAGTAACACATTCGCCAACTGTGGCAATTCATCCAAACTGGTGTTGCGGAGAAAACTCCCCACTTTCGTTACCCGGGGATCATTGCTGATCTTGAAAAAAACCGGCCCGGCGGCCTCGACGCTATATTGGTTGAGATGCGTCAGATGCGGCATCTTCTGGTCTGCCCCCAGGACCATCGTCCGGAACTTGTAAAAATCAAAGATGCGATACCCCCGGCCCGCCCGCTTCGCAATATAGAACACAGGACCCTTCGATTCCAGCTTGATAGCCAAAGCGATCAGCAGGAACACCGGGCTCAGCAACAGCAAAGCCACGGACGCCACAAGGATGTCGAAACCACGCTTGAATACCAGCCCCACCCGGAACCCATGCCCGGAATAGGGCTCCTCGATCCGGGGCATCCGCTCATGTTCACTCTTCAACCGCTTCAGAAAGCAGACCTTGCTCCGGAACTGCTGCTCATTCAGTTTGCCGAAATGCAGCATCTCATCCGCACGCGTACCCCGACGTACCTTATTCAGCTCGGCTTCCGACAGTCCGGAAGCATCCAATATAAATGGAATGGAATTAAAGGAACGATGATTACGAAGGAAATCGGTAAACCGGCGAATGACCGCAGCCTCGAACCTGGCTTCGCAAATGATCACCTCGGGAAAAACAAACGGCTCGCGCTTAAGCATCTTTTGCATCTCGGCCATTACATACTCGGGGTCGTCATACGCATAACCCCCTCCATATAAATTTACCAGCTTGTCTATGTGTGAAGAATTTTTACCAATATAGCAGAAGCCGCTGAATTGGCACGTTTCACGGGCAGGATAGGAGTAGCTCCTGAATCTCGAAGCGGTCAGTTGTCTCCTCGGAGTCACGGTTTGGGGTTGAAATAATACATCCATACAACAGGTTTACGGTTTCATAAATACGGTGGTTCAGAAATAGTCTAACTCGCATACCTCGTCACGTCGCCCCTTAACTCCGCATCGGCAACCAGCTGATCTATCAACTGCATCAAATCGATGGGGTTAAAAGGCTTTAGAAAATATCTTAGAACGTTGAATTCGGTACACCTTGCTTCCGTCTCGGGCTCGCCGAGACCCGACAAGACCACGATCGGAATACTTCCATACATCGCGCTGGTGGCCAGCTGCTGGATCAACTCCCAATTGTCCATATCAGGCAACTGGGGATCGGCAATGATCAGATCCGGTTGCCCCCGGTGCGTCAAATAATACATTGCTGAATAACCATCAGGAACAGTAATCACCTGATAATCTTTTCCCAATACAGTCTGCAGCAAAAATCGGATCGCCTTACTATCATCTACGGCCAGGATCTGCTTTTTCATTTACCAGTGTTCATTTTAAGGGTTCAAGTAGAAACTTGATCTTTCAAGGATGATCACATTAAAGGATGATCAATGGACACGATGGCTAAACAAGGTATTGGGATCAATAACAAACAGGTTCGGCTTTTAACTGCCTTTGCAAAATAACGTGGATTGGATTACTTGCGAACTCTCGACAGGAACTCCGGGAATTTCTAGGATGGACGATACTAAAAAAGCAAGCTTTAAGCTAATTGTCCCGATATTCAGAGGATTTTGAATATGGCAGGCTCTTACAGTACCGTAAAAATACAAGTAGTTTTTCTATTTTTCAAATAAATTGAATGTTATTTTTGATTCACGACGCTAAATTGAGTCTTTTAATTCGTCTGGCCAATACCCCAAAAATGGTATTTTTCCTATCGGTTAATCTATCTGACGTTTTTCCTTTCTCAATTTGGGAATACTCCGCTCGTATGAAACTGTAATTAATCCCTTTGCAATTCTCGGACCACCCCACCCTACAATACCAGCGGGTTGAGTTCCGATGCCGCCAGCCGCCCCGGCGGCAGGCTCCCCAGCCAGCTATTCAGCTCATATACCTGCGCCTCATGCGCTGGCTGCGCCACCCGCGCCCCATCCGCCATATACGTGATGGTCATCATCTCCCGCCGGCGGTCCGATTCATTGGCCGACGTATGATGCACCGTGTTGCCGTAATGCCAGCTTGAGTCACCCGCACGCATAGCCGCTGCGAAACTCAGTGGGAATTGATTTTCCCGGATATATTTTCGGTAAAGACTGTCCGGCTCCGAAGAAAGCTTGGGATCCATAACCGTCCCGTACTTGTGCGACCCTGTCGCAAATACGAACATCCCCATCCCAACGCTCAGATCCGTCAGCGGCATGGCCAGTGTGATTGTATCCGCCGTGTCCAGCGGCCAGTAATATTGATCCTGGTGCCAGTAAGTTGCCCGCCCCCCGGCCTCCTTGAACAACGCATGATCATGATAGATGCGCACATTCGCAACCCCCAGGAGATCCGCCGCCACCTTGCCTAGTCGCTTCGATAAGACTAACTGCCTGACCCCCCCGTCTACCCGCCACAAATTCACCATCTGACCAAATGACCGGCCATAGATGCCCCGCTTGGGCGCATTTCGCCGCTCCCTGCTCTGTTGCCTGACGACGTCGACGATGAGCTGCCGGTATACCCCAACCTCCGCCCCACTCAATAACCCCCTCACCAGTAAGTGCCCATTCTGACGGAACTCATCCCGTTGTGCAGTCGAAATTTCCCGCAGATCATCCAAAGCCGGTATCACTTTCAAAGGAGCCATCGTCCGTAAGTTAATAAAACCCTCCCGATCCCCCCAATAGTATAAGGTCCTCCAACCATCCATCGCTGTCCCTCAACCATCGATCGTCTTCCCCCAGCCATCCATCATCGCCCTCCAACCATCCATCGCCTTCCCCCAACCATCGATCGTCTTCCCCCAGCCATCCGTCGTCGTCGCCCAACCATCCTCTTAGTCCACACCCTGCAAGACCGCATCCCAATCCTTCCAGACCGCCTCATACCCCTGCCGCCGGATCATCTCCGCAATAGCCGCCGGCGACCGGTCATCATCGATCTCAAACTGTTCCAACGAGCCTGTATCCACAACATACCCCCCGGGATTCGTCCTTGACCCCGCACTCATGGCCGTAACCCCCAACCGGATCGCATGATCCCGAAAAACCGGGCTTTCCCTCGTGGACAACGATAATTCCACCTCTTCGTCCCACAGCCGGTAGGCACAGATGAGCTGGATCAGTTCCCTGTCCTTCATTTCTATCTTCGGCTGCAACCCATAGGGCCGCTCCCTATCCTCCCCCTCAAATGGCCTGAGCCTTGGAAACGATATTGAATACTTTGTTCGCCAGTACGTCCGCTCCAGGTATTGCAAATGCAGCGCAGTAAACCAACTGTCCGTCCGCCAATCCTCGAGCCCGATCAATACTCCCAACCCGATCTTGTGGATCCCCGCCTCCCCCAGCCGGTCCGGCGTCCCCAGGCGATAACCGAAATTTGATTTCCGCCCTTTAAGATGATGCAACTTATAATCCTCGCGGTTATACGTCTCCTGATACACCAGGACCGTATTCAACCCATGCTCCTTCAACACCACATAATCATCCCGGTCCAATGGTTGCACTTCCATCGAAATATGCGAAAAATGCGGCCGCACCATATCCAGCGCCCGCACAAAATAATCCACTCCAACCGTATGGTTGGCCTCTCCGCTAACCAGAAGCACATGCCCGAAACCCATGTTGCGGATCGCTCCCGCCTCCCTGAGCAATTCCTCCGCCGTGAGCGTCCGCCGGCGGATCCTGTTGTCATAACTGAAGCCGCAATACGTGCAGATATTCTGACACTCATTGGACAGATACAGTGGGATGTATAACTGAATGACCTTGCCGAATCGCTTTTGCGTCAGCCGCTGACTGAGCTGCGCCATCTCCTCCAGATAAGGCGCCGCCGCCGGTGAGATCAACGCCGTGAAATCTTCCAGGTCCCGGTGCGGCTTCGCCAACGCCCGCTCCACATCAGCCCGGGTCTTGCTGTAAATATTCTGCTTCACAGCCGTCCACGAATTCCGATTATATACTTCTTCAAACATAGTTGTCTGTAATTAATCCAAAAACGCCGTCAACGGACTGCTCGCCACCGCCCGCTCTGACTTCGTCGGCAGCCTGGCCTCAAACGCCATTCTCCCACTCTCGACAGCCAGCCGGAAGGCCCTTCCCATTCGCACCGGATCGGAGCTTGCCGCAATCGCCGTATTCACCAACACCGCATCGGCCCCCATTTCCATCGCCTTGGCCGCATCCGATGGCGCCCCGATCCCTGCATCCACCACCACCGGCACCCGGCTCTGCGCAATAATGATCTCCAGGAAGTCAAAGGTCTTTAGCCCCTTATTGCTCCCGATCGGCGACCCGAGCGGCATCACCGCCGCAACCCCCACATCCTCCAGCCGCTTACACAGTACCGGATCGGCATGGATATAAGGTAACACTACAAAACCCCGTTTGACCAGCTCCTCCGCCGCCGTCAGCGTCTCTATCGGGTCCGGGAGGAGCCACTTGGGGTCCGGATGAATTTCCAGCTTGAGCCAGTTCGTTCCCAGAGCCTCCCGCGCGAGCTCGGCGGCAAACACAGCCTCCCGTGCACTCCTTACGCCCGACGTATTGGGAAGCAAATGGAGATGCGGATGCCGTAAATGATACAACAGGTCATCATCCGGCCGCTGTACATCCACCCGCCGCAGCGCCACCGTAACTAACTCCGAACCACTCGCCACTATGGCATCTTCCATCAATTGGGAAGAACCGAATTTTCCCGTCCCTGTAAACAACCTGGATTGAAATGTCTTATCTGCTATGGTCAGCATAACTAAATTGTTTTAATAGTTTTCACACACAATTCCACTGCTGCCTCCAGATGCCGCACCACCACCGCCCGATCCGGAGCCTGTACCAGCAAACCCGAAAAAGCTACCCCATACACCCCCGCTGCCAGCAAACCACCTACATCGCTAACCCCTATTCCTCCGATCGCAAATACCGGAACATCGACCCCCTCCTCAGCCATCTTCCGCATCACCCGCCGATATCCCTCCAACCCCAGGACCGGGCTCAATTTCTTTTTTGTCGTCGTGTACCGGAAAGGCCCCAACCCGATATAATCGGCTCCGCCCTTGACATGCTCCCGGATATCTTCCTCCGTATTCGCCGTTCCGCCTACGATCTTGCCTTCACCCAATATCCGCCTCGCCTCCCGCACCGGCAGGTCTTCCTTGCCGACATGCACCCCGTCAGCGTTCACCGCCGCCGCGACCTCAACCCGATCATTGATAATTAGCCGGCTGCCCCACACCCCACAGATTTTCACCGCCTCCTTCGCCACCTCCAAAAATTCCTGCTCACTTGCCTCCTTCATCCGAAGCTGGATCAACCGAACCCCCGCCCGGCAGGCCCCCTCGATCTGCTCCAATGGCCCCGCCACCGCCTCATCCCCTTCCCCCACCACATCATTCCCTCTCGGCACCACCTCACCCCCTCCTCGCATTCCCTCATCCCCCGTAATAAAATATAGTCTGCTCAATGCCATCCTAATAATGTTTTATTGCTCCCCAGAAACCGCTCGATATATCGCTTGGCTCGCTCCGCCGCTACCGGCAACGGATATCCTAACGCCAGATTGGCCGTCAACGCCGACGACAACACGCACCCGGACCCATGCTTCGGCCAAAACACCCCATCCACCGCCTCCATCACCTCGACCTCCCCTTCCATCCACAATTGATCCTGTCCCGGATTCGCCTGATTGTGCCCGCCCTTTAAAAAAATATTCACCCCCCTGTCCTTGGTCAAAGCCGCACACCGCGCCCCGACATCCCCACCCGGATACAACCACCCGATCTCCTCCAGGTTCGGCGTTACCAAATAACATCGCGCAGCCAACGCCTCCCATTCTGCAGTCGTCCTCCCTCCGGGCCTTTCCGCCTCCCCCCTCCCTGTTCCCGCCAACCCCACCCAAAAATCCGCCCCGCTGCCGGCTTTAATCACCGGGTCGAGCACGATCCGTGCTTGCGGGTTATGCTCCCGAATATGATCGATAATTGCCGCCGCTAATGCAATCGATTCCGTAACCCCAATCTTAACCCAGGAAAAGACCGCCGATTCAAAACACACATCGATCTGCTCAAACACATCCTTCACCGCCATCCACTCCACCCGCCGGACCAACCGCTCATTCTGCCAGGTAATCCCCGTAATCGCCGCATACCCATATACCCCATGCGCCTCCAGCGTCTTGATATCCGACAACACCCCGGCCCCCGCACTCTGATCATATCCCGCTACCACCAATACCTTTGGCCTGTCCATCGATAATTTTTTTTAATCGTTCAAACCGGCTCACCGCCTTTCGCGGCGCTTCCCAGATCCACCCCAGCACCGCCGCCCCCATCCATCCCCGCTCGATCATCAACCCGATATTATCCGCAGTAACCCCGCCCAATCCAACCGGCCTGCACGGATAAGGCCCCGGAGCCATCGTCAACAATTCCGCGTTCGCCCTATAACCTGGTTTCGAAATGCTGTCGAACACGGGGCTGATAAAAGCATATGCGACCCATACGGGCAATCCCATCAACTCTTCCCACGTATGTACCGACGTCGACACCACCAGCCCACCCGCCATCCCCACCGCACCATGCACCTGCCCGACCCCATATCGCCCCGCCAGCGCCACATCTCCCCCATGCACCACCAACCTCCCGGCCCACCGCGGCGCCAGCCGCTCCAACAATCCCCCTACCGCGCCGCCCGGCTCAACCCCCACAGACCCGCCCGGCTTCCGCAAATGCAGCTTGTCAACACCCGCCTCCAACAACCCCTCCAATAACTCCACCTCCCCGGGAATATCCCGCGATGAAGTAATCACGGCCAGCAAAAAGTCATCGCCCGCAATCATTACAAATAAATTTCCGACCCCGCCTCCTTGAACGCCTCTGCCTTTTCCCGCATCCCTTCCTCCAGTGCCGCAGCATCTTCCAACCCCTTCTCCTCCGCAAACCGCCGGACCTCCTGCGTAATCTTCATCGAACAGAAATGCGGCCCGCACATCGAACAGAAATGCGCGATCTTCGCCCCCTCCGCCGGTAATGTCTCGTCATGAAAAGACCTTGCCGTATCCGGGTCAAGCGAGAGATTGAACTGATCCTGCCAACGAAACTCGAACCGCGCCTTGCTCAACGCATTGTCCCGGTATTGCGCGCCGGGATGCCCCTTCGCCAGGTCCGCCGCATGCGCTGCGATCTTGTACGTGATCACTCCATCCTTTACGTCTTTCTTGTTCGGCAACCCCAGGTGCTCCTTCGGCGTCACGTAACACAACATCGCCGTTCCGAACCACCCGATCATCGCAGCGCCGATTGCCGAAGTTATATGGTCATACCCGGGCGCAATATCCGTAGTCAACGGACCCAGGGTGTAAAACGGCGCCTCCTGGCATTCCTTTAACTGCTTGTCCATATTTTCCTTGATCAGATGCATCGGAATATGCCCCGGCCCCTCGATGATAACCTGGCAATCATGCTTCCACGCGATCTTCGTCAGCTCACCCAACGTCTCCAACTCGGCAAACTGCGCCGCATCGTTCGCATCGGCTATCGACCCCGGCCTCAATCCGTCACCCAACGAGAAGGATACATCATACGCCTTCATGATCTCGCAGATCTCCCCGAAATGCGTGTAAAGAAAACTTTCGCGGTGATGCGCCAGACACCATTTGGCCATGATCGAACCGCCCCGCGATACAATGCCCGTCATCCGGTTTGCCGTCAGTGGAATATAACGTAGCAGCACACCCGCATGGATCGTAAAATAGTCGACACCCTGCTCGGCCTGCTCTACCAGCGTATCCCGATAGATTTCCCAGGTTAGATCTTCCGCTTTTCCACCCACTTTCTCCAACGCCTGGTAGATCGGCACCGTGCCCACCGGCACCGGCGAATTGCGCAGGATCCATTCCCTGGTCTCATGGATATTCTTCCCCGTGGACAGGTCCATGATCGTATCCGCCCCCCATCGGCAGGCCCATACCGCTTTTTCCACCTCTTCCTCGATACTCGAGCTGACCGCCGAGTTGCCAATATTGGCATTGATCTTAACCAGGAAATTTCGGCCGATGATCATCGGCTCCGATTCGGGATGGTTGATGTTAGATGGGATCACCGCCCTCCCCGCCGCAACTTCATCCCGCACGAACTCCGGCGTGATCGCTTGCTTCGGGGTCAACGCCCCCCAACTCTGCCCCGCATGCTGGTGATACAGGCTTTCCGGTAACACCCCATGCCCATTGCTCCCCGCATGCCCGTTCATCGCCGTCCCACTGCCGTTCCCTTTCTTCCCCGCCAACGCCGCATACTCTTCGATCCGCTGATTCTCCCGGATCGCGATATACTCCATCTCCGGCGTGATAATCCCCCGTCGCGCATACGCGAGCTGCGTCACCGCCAACCCCGGCCTGGCCTTCATCGGCGGGCGGATATGAGCGAATCGGAACGCATCCAGCGCAGGATCTTCCTGCCGCCGCCGCCCATAGACGGAGCTGACATCCGCCAGCTGCTGCACATCCCCGCGCCCCGCAATCCAGCTCTCCCGCAGCCTCGGTAACCCCTCCCGAACATCGATCCCGACAGCCGGGTCCGTATACGGTCCGCTGGTATCATATACCGTCACCGCCGGATTCGGTGTCACCGAACCCGTAAAAGTATCCTTTGTTTCCCCCACCCCGATCTCGCGCATCGCCACGCGGATCGGATGAAGCTTCCCCGGAACATAGATCTTGCGCGACGCCGGAAAAGGCTCGCGACTGATAACATGCTGCCCCGGAATAACATCTTTCTTCATATAACCAGATTTTATTTGCAAAGAATTCAGCCCCTCATCTGCCCGACCCCCCTATCCCCCCTGCGTCGCCCGGATCACAAAAATTCGATCCTGCGCCCGCAACAAATGCCTCCCCCACTCCGAACGCGGGATCACCACCTCATTCAGCGCAATAGCGATCCCATCCGCCTGCCGGATCTCCAGCAACGGCAGCACATCCGCCAGGGTCCCGGCCTCAGGAATGGAATAATTCTTTTGATTGATCGATACCTCTATCATACCGCTTACATTACCTAGCAATAAGGACCAAATAGAGGCGCCGCGAAACCGGCAAAAAGAGAAAGCTCACCTTTTCCCTTCGCCGGCATTACCCGGATCAGGTTTTGAGGGTATTATCTCAGCCTGCGCAACAGGCACCCCTAAAGTTCTAACGCAAAAGTAGGAAAATTCCGAATAAAAAATTTTATTTCAACTCCAATACCACGATCGACTTCGCCGGCATCTCGACCACCACATCATTCCCGTCTTTCCGCACACCCGAAAAAACCGCTGGCTTGACCTTTGCCGCCTGACCGAAATCGTTAAAATCCGTGAACTGGTCTGAAGTCAACACTTGCCCGTTAACACTGGCAAACGATACCCCCGGCAGCGCCACCCGCACCGTGACTGAATTCGATGGATCGATATTCACCATCGAAATATGCATCGCCCCGGTCGAATCCCGCGAAGCTGATGCATTCACCGCCGGAATCCGCCGCCCGCCATATACATAATCCGGGCTCGCCAGCTGAACCACCAGCGACTTTGCATCCTGGTGGACTTTATAGAGATCAAAAACGTAATACGTCGGCGTCAGCAGCATCTTATCCTTATCCGTCAACACCAGCGATTGCAGCACATTGACCGTCTGCGCCAACGCCGCCATCCTCACCCTGTCTGGATGATTGTTGAAGATATTCAGCGTGGTACCCGCGATCAGCGCATCGCGCAGACTATTTTGCTGATAAAGGAAGGCCGGATTGGTACCCGGTTCCACATTCGTCCATATCCCCCACTCATCCACCACCAACGCAACCTTCTTACCCGGATCGTATTTATCCATTATCGCCGAATGCTTGCTGACGATCTCATCCATCTTCAAACAGGCTTCCATCGCCTTGAAATAAATATCCTCCCCGAACTGCGTCGCCGACCCCTTGTGCCCCCAGTCCCCGGCGATCGTGTAGTAATGCATCGACAACCCCCAGAGATGCCAAAGCGGGAGCTTCTCCATCAACACCTCGGTCCAGTGATAGTCGTCGCCGTTAGGCCCGCTCGCAATCAGTTTCAACGGAGCCCCGGGATAACTTTTGCAGAACTCCGCATACCGTTTGTACTGATCGGAATAGAACTCGGGCGTCATATCCCCGCCACAACCCCAGCTCTCGTTGCCTACTCCCCAGAAAGACACATTCCACGGCTTGTCACGGCCATTCTGCCGCCGAAGATCGGCCAGTGTGCTCTTTCCGTTATAATTGAGGTACTCCAACCAGCTCTCCATCTCCTGCGGCGTCCCCGTTCCCACATTACCGGCAATATACGGCTGACAGCCTAACAGCGAACAAAGATCCAGGTACTCATTCGTACCAAAACTGTTGTCCTCCGATACCATCCCCCAGGTCGTATTCACCGTCCGCTTCCGCTGATTACGAGGGCCGATCGCATCCGCCCAATGATACTGGTCCGCATAACACCCGCCCGGCCACCTCAATACCGGAATTTTTATCTTCTTCAATGCCTCTACCACATCCATCCGGATATGATCCCCTGTCCAGAACCCATCATAGATACATCTCCCCAGGTCCTCGGAGAAATGCCCATAAATATTCCGGCTGATGACCGGACCGGACGTGTCGCGGATCGTCAGGAAAACCGGCGCCTGCGCAAACAACCCGCCAAATAAAGTCAACAGGAAAAGCAGCAGATAAAGCTTCTTCATATGTCAATGTCGTTTGGAGACCCAATATAAGCGTTTTATTGACAATTATCGCACCTGCCCGTTGCCCCTCATAATCCATTTCTCGGTGACAAGCTTTTCCAACGCGAACGGCCCGCGCGCGTGTAATTTTTGGGTAGATATACCTATCTCCGCCCCCAACCCCAACTCCTCCCCATCCGTAAATCGCGTACTCGCATTCGCATAAACCGCCGCCGCATCCACCTCGGCAAGGAACCGCTCACACTGCGCCTTGTTCCGGGAAACGATCGCCTCCGAATGCCGCGTCGAATACCGCTCGATATGCGCCAACGCCTCATCCATATTTTTAACCACCTTTACTGCACACTTCAGGCTAAGCCACTCCCTTGCATAATCTTCGTCCGTCACCTCACGCAGCAACGGATACCCGCGAAGCAGCCGAAAACCGGAAGCATCCGCAAATACCTCCACTCCATTCTCCGCCAAAGGCGTTTGAAGCCGCCGCAACAACTCAGGAGCAACCGCCCGATCGACGATCAACGTATCCATCGCATTGCACACCGAAGGCCGGCTAACCTTGGCATTTACAACAATCCTTACCGCCATATCCAGGTTCGCCGCTGACTCCACATACACATGACAGACCCCGGCCCCCGTCTCGATCACCGGCACCAGGCTGTTCGCACGCACATACCGGATCAGCGCATCGGATCCCCGCGGAATGATCACGTCAACCCATCGGGTCGCCGTAAGCAATTCCTGCACCACTTCCCGCTCGGGCGGTAGCAGGACCACACAATCCTGCGGCAATCCAGCCGCCTTCAACGCCTTTCGGATCAACCCCATCGCCGCCTTATTCGTCTCTGCCGCCTCCTGACTTCCCTTTAGCAAACACCCATTCCGGCTGCGCAGGCACAATGCCGCAATATCGAAGGTGACATTGGGCCTCGACTCATAGATCGCCCCCACTACTCCCAGCGGCACCGCACGCTTCTCCACCCGAAGCCCATTCGCCAATACCCTGCGCTCTATCACCCGCCCCGACGGATCAGGCAGTCGGCTGACCTTCCGGACACTGGCAGCAATTGCTGAAATGCGCTCGCGGTTCAACAATAACCGGTCCCGCCGCGGATCGGCCGGGTCCTGCCGCGCCAGATCCAATGCATTCGCCCTTAAAAGCGGCCCCGGCGAAGTCTCGAGAAGCCCTGCCAACAACTTTAACGCCGCCTGCACCTGCCGCCCGCTCGCGCTTCGCAGCCCGACCGCAGCCCGGTGTGCCTTCACGATCATCGATTCTATCATAGTAACCTTAAAATAACACAATATCATCCGTATGCGCCGCCATCACATTCCTCACCGCCAGGCTCCCGCGAACCTCCGCTGCCGCCAACCGGACCTTGGCGACCCCAATAATGTTCGCTTCCTCATCTTTCAATTGCACTACCTCCCCCGCCTCGAACCGGCCCTCCACTTCCCGTATCCCCACCGTTAACAAACTTCGCCGCTGCCCGAGCGCCTGTACTGCACCACGATCCAGACACAGCCCCCCAAGAGTGATGGACCCGCTCGCCAGCCACTTCTGCCGCGCCCGCAGGTTAGAAGCCCGCGGCACTATCGAAGTCCCCGCCACTCCCGCCAACGCATCCGCAAACGGAGTCTTCCCCTTCAATCCGCAGATCACAACCCGGATGCCCAAAGACGACGCGAGCCGGGCAAACGTCAATTTCGACAACATCCCGCCCAGCCCCAGGCTGCTCTTGCCCTGCTGCACCAAACCCAACACCTTCCCATCTACTCTCTCCACCTGCGGCACCAGCCGCCCCTCCCCATCCAGTAACCCGCCGACTGATGTACATAACAACAATGCCGATGCATCAAGTCCAACGGCAGTCAACGTCGCCAGTTCATCGTTATCGGAAAATTTTAACTCTACATTGCTGACCAGGTCATTTTCATTCATAATGGGAAGAATGCCGTTCTCCCAAAAGACCTGAAACGTCTCCTTGAGCTGCAGGAACCGCCCCCGGTCGGAAAAATGCTGCCGCTCGCAAAGTGCCTGCGCTACCGGTATGCTGTATGCGGAAAAGGCCCGCTGATACTGCCTGATGAGGATCGGGTTTCCCACGGCCGCCGCTGCCTTGCGTTCGGTAAGCGTCCCTTTATAAGCCGGGAAGAACCCGCGCCCGCTGCCAACCGCCCCGCTCGACACCAGCACCACCCGGTGACCGGCCGTCAGCGCCGCCACTTCCGCCGCCACCTTCCGGATAGTCGCAGGCGCGATCATCCCACGCGAGTCCGTAACCACCGCCGTCCCTAGTTTGATAACAATTACAGGCTTTTGCATGCGGCAAAAATATCCTATCTTGACGGTTTACACAACCTATACCTGCTGCATGGAACAACCTTCAACCCAACCCATTGCCCAACCTGCAACTCCAACCCCCGAATGGACAAACGCCAAACGCATCCTGTTCCGCTTCTGCTGCGCCTGGTTCCTGCTCTATATCTTCTTCAATCCAAACGGCATCCTCCCCGGCGTCGACGAAGCTTTTAATTTTTACATTACTCCCTTTCACCGGCTGATCCCCTGGATCGGCAGCCATATCCTGCACCTGTCACACCCGATAGTCATAATAGAAAACAATGGCTCCGGCGACACCACCTACGATTATGTCGTCCTGCTCGCCGTCTCTGTCCTGGCCGCCCTGGCCTGCGCCGTCTGGACCCTGCTCGATCGCCGGCGTCCTTCCTATTCCACCCTTTTCTATTGGGTGACCACCATCCTGCGGTACTATCTGGGTATTACCATGCTGACCTACGGCTTCGCCAAAGTATTCAAAATGCAATTCCCCTCTCCCGGCCTTTATACTTTGCTGGAGCGTTACGGCGACTCCTCCCCGATGGGACTGGCCTGGACCTACATGGGATACTCGAACGGCTATAATTTATTTACCGGATTCGCGGAGATCATCCCCGGTACCCTCCTCTTCTTCAGGCGGACCACGGCCATTGGCGCCTTCCTGGCATTTATCGTCGCGGCCAATATCACGGCCATGAACTATTCCTTCGACATCCCCGTCAAGCTGCTTTCCACCACGATGGTCCTGATGTCCCTTTTCCTGCTCGGCGATAACATTCGCCGGCTCTTCAACCTCTTTTTCCGCGAAGGGACCACCAGATTGTTCATCGTTCCACGCGCGCCAATCCGCCGCAAGGGCGTGCGCATTACGCTAGTCGTCATAAAAAGTGTACTCGTCATTTATGCTTTCTTCGGTACTGCCTGGTTATCTCTCAAGGCACGGCAAGATTACGGTGACCACGCTCCGCATACAGCCTTATACGGCATCTATAATACCCGTTCCTTCCTATATAATAAGGATTCCCTTGCTCCCATCCAGACCGACACGATCCGCTGGCAACAACTCGTCATAGACGGCTCGCCGACCTTTGCCTATGCAGTTATAAAAATGATGAACGACAGCGCCCATGGCTACCGTGCCTCAACAGACACCATGCACCACGTCCTGACCATCAGCGACTATCGGGATTCCACCAAAAAATGGCGGCTTCATTATAACTATCCGGTTACCGATAGCCTCATCCTCTGGGGTACCCGCTTTTCGGGAACCAGAGCTGACTCGATCCGCATCGCCCTGTCCCGCTATCCGCTGAACAACTTTCGCCTGAACTCGAGAGGCTTCAACTGGATCAACGAAGTTCCCTACAACCGCTAACTCAACGCCCCG
>DASZJO010000179.1:0-5777 GCA_035948015.1 Puia sp. | reverse complement strand
TATCCGCGCTCCACGCCACTCCCATCAGGCTGCGCCAGCCGCACAACACGCTTCCCGAAGCACCCGCCCCTTCTCCGGGCTTCAGCCACTTTGAAATCCTCGACGAGCGGGCCGATACCGGCCGGATAGGGATCCACACCTGCATCCCTGACTTCGGACATAACTACGATCGACAACTCGTTTTTGACCGGTCGGCCGGCAGCGAGATCGCGGAATTTCTGAACCGCCATTACACGCACCCCGGATCGCCCTATACCGCCCTGGTCATACTAAGGACTCTTTGGCTTTCCGACGCCAATTACGTCCGCGCAGAATACCTCCGCCATCCCGACCGGCGGCATGAACGGACCCATATCCGCCTAAAAGCGGAGATTTATGCCATCCGGGATGACCGATATTTCCCGGTCCTGAGGTATGATACCCTGCAAACCGCGATGCGGCGAAAAATACTTGAGGAACGCTCTCCTTACTTTGAATGGGGTACTAACCTGGCTCTGCTCCTGGACGACCTGGCCGACAGCGCTTCGAGGATTACACCGGAAAAAGAAGACGGAAGCCGCTCGGTCGGCCTCGACGACATCCGGGAATTCAATGCCTCCCGCTTCAATGCTCCCATCGACGTTAACCTGCCCGCCCGGGGTGTCTATGCCAATTTTGAAGAGTTTCGCAATAATACTCCCTCCATCAAGAACTTCGAGATCAAACTGGAGAACCACGAACGCCTGCTCTATATAAGGGAATCCGGTACCACGTATTATACCCATGAGGCCTGGGGCTATTGCGACGGAAAGGACATCTATATCATGCGCGACGGGGTCCTCTGCCCCGCCTGGAAAGAAGGAAAAGCCTTTTACCTGCCCGCCGCCTCGATCACGACGGATTCCCTGGCCGAGACCCGTAGCCGCGACTACAAGCAACGAAGTATCTACCTTATCGATATGGATACCGGAGACATTTATTGACATACGCGCGCTAACCCCTAAGACATGAAACCCGCCCTTCTGATAATAAGCTTTTGCGGCCTTTCCCTCTGCGCAGGCGCACAGTCGTCAACTGCGGCTACACCCGATGCAGGCCTGTCGGCCCTTCGGAAACAGACTATCCGGCTGAACGACCCCCATGACCCGGTCCCGCCGTCATCCCCCGACGCCTTCAGACCCTTTAGCCATTTTGAAGTGATCGACGAACGTCCCGACACGACGAGGATCGGCGTACATGGCAATCTTCCCATGAATAGCCACCAATTTGACCGGCAACTCACCTTCCCAAGCCCCGCAGCCCAGGAACTCACCCGGTATCTCAACCGGTATTTTGCCGATCCGGACGCCCCCGATACGGCCCTGGTTGTCCTGCGCCAATTGTGGCTCTCCGATACCGATCCGTATTTCCCCGTCGCCGACCCCTATCGGCCGGCCGGCCAGGGCCAACAGGTAGAGAAAACGCATATTCGCGTGAAGGCAGAAGTGTACGCCCGCAGGGACAATCGATATCTTCCCCTGGTTCGGATGGATACACTGCAAGCTACCGCCAACGTCACCTATAGCACCGTTAAATGCACCTATAACGGCTGGGAAAAAGAGTTGGTAACCATTTTTGAAGCGCTGACAGAGAACTCGGCCCTGGCTCTCGCCCGAAAGGAGAGCGCCGGCAAATGGATCACCTGGGACGACATCCACCAGTTCAACCAATCCCGATTTACTATCCCAATTTTCAAAAGCCCGACACTAAGCCGGGGCGTCTACGCCAGTTTTGAAGAATTCAGGGACAATACTCCCTCTATTCACGATTTTGAAATCAAAAAAGACAACGGCGGCTTTGCCGTTTATCTTAAAGGCGGCGATGGAACTTCTTATTATACGCACAACGCCTGGGGATGTTGCGATGGCAAACAGATCTTCCTGATGAGGGACGGACTATTGAAACCGCTCCGAAAAGCAGGAAACTCTTTTTGTTTTTACGGGATTGAGCCGGACGATCTTGCCCCTGTACCAGGATCTTTTGGCGGCCACAACGAACGTCATTGCCTCTATATCATCGATATGGACACCGGAGCCATTTACTGAATTTTCATCAATCCTTAGCGATCTTTTCATAACTCGTCACCAACCCCTTGATCAGCGACGAACTGAACCCCTTATGCTCCATTTCATTCAACCCCGCTATCGTGCACCCTTTGGGCGTCGTCACCTTATCGATCTCCTGCTCCGGATGCGTACCCCGCTTGAGCAACAACTCCGCCGCACCCTTCACCGTTTGCGCAGCGATGAGGCTCGCCGTAGCCGCATCGAATCCGATCTCGATCCCCCCCTGGATATTCGCCCGGATATAACGCATCGCAAATGCCGTCCCGCAAGCCCCCAGCACCGTAGCCGCATCCATCAGCTTCTCATCGATCCGGACCGTCTTCCCCAACTGGCCGAAAATATCAAAAACATATTGCAGCCGCTCTTCGCTCACATTCCTTGCTGCTACACAGGTCATACTTTCCTGGATGGCGATGGCCGTATTTGGCATGGCCCTGACAATGGATATTTTGGGCCCGACCTGCGCAGCGATCTGATCGATCGAAACCCCCGTCACGACTGATACCAACACATGCATATCCGGCTTGAACTCATCCTTTAGCGTCCGCAAAATATCATTCACCTGGTACGGCTTCACCGCCAGGATGATAAGATCTGCGTACCTGACGGCCTCTTCATTCTTGTCACTGACCAACACGCCGTTCCGCTCGAGCTCGTTCAACGTCCGGATATTCCTCTTGGTGATCAAAATATGCTTCGGCTGGACAAACCCGCTTTGAATAAGCCCTTCCGCAATGGCCGTTCCCAGATTGCCCCCACCGATGATCGCGATCTTCTTGTTCATAGATATGCTCCTTTTGACAAATAATGCCTTACATACTCATCCACACCTGCCTCGAGGGTATAGAATGCATCGCTATACCCGGCGGCCCGCAATTTATCCATATTCGCCTGAGTAAAATATTGGTACCTGTCCCGGATGTCCTCCGGCATGTCGATGAACCGGATATTCGGGGCCTGATCGAGACCGCCGTACGTCGCCTTGACGAGGTCCTCAAATGACCGCGCAATCCCCGTCCCCAAATTATAAAGCCCCGACGACGGCTGATGCTCCATTAACCAGTAACAGACCCTGACGACATCTTTTACATACACAAAGTCCCGCAGCTGCTGGCCGTCTTTATAGTCCGGCCGGTGAGACTTGAACAACCGAACCTCGCCGTCACGACGAATCTGATGGTAAGAATGGAAGATGACGCTCGCCATCCTCCCTTTGTGATATTCGTTCGGACCATAGACGTTAAAGAACTTCAACCCGGCCCAAAACGGTGGCTGAGCCTCCCGAGATATCGCCCCCTGCCTTAACGCCCACTTGTCAAATTCGTTTTTCGACACCCCATACGGATTCAGGGGTTTCAATTCAAAGGGCAGATCATGCCGGTCCTCATACCCCAACTCCCCCGCCCCATAGGTAGCTGCGGATGACGCATAAACCAGCGGCACCCGTTCCCCAGTGCACCAGTTCCATATTTTTTTGGAATATTCGACATTCAGCCGCTCATGGACCGCATAGTCGAATTCCGTCGTATCCGTCCTGGCGCCAATATGGAATACGAATGACACCGCAGGCTTTTTCTCCTTCAGCCATTCGAAGAAAACCTCCCGCTCTACCTTCTCCGCAAACGCCTTTCCTGCAAGGTTCGGTTCCTTCTCCGGATCACCGAATTCATCCACCAGGATCAGGTCCGTATACCCTTTATCATTCAAATAACCCACCAGATCACTGCCGATAAAACCCGCCGCTCCCGTTACCACTATAAATCTGTTCATATATTTGTTTGCTGCATGCAAATATAGGAAAGGCGATGAAATTGAATTCCATACAAATGCTGCGGGCCCTGGCCGCCCTCCTTGTTGTATATACGCACAGTATTACTCAGATGAGCCTCTTCGCCCCCAGCTGGCAGCAACGAACCCCCGCGAGCATCGCTATGGGGACTTTCGGCGTCGACATCTTTTTCGTCATTTCAGGCTTTATTATCTATTATACCGCAGAACGGCTGAACGGGGCGCCCGCATCCTTCTCCTTTCTCTGGCACCGTTTCCGCAGGATCAACCCTGCCTATTACGCGGTGGCCATGATCACCATGATCACCTGGATACCCTCCCTGCTCCGGCATCAGCGGCCGCCCATTACCGGCCGACAGATTATATCGTGGATCATCCTGCTTCCCTTTCCCGGTGATCCTGCCCGGGTTTTGTTCCAGGCCTGGACCCTCTCCTTTGAATGGCTGTTCTACCTCCTGTTCTTCCTGCTCATCTTTTTCCGCACCCGACGAAAAGCCCTGCTGCTCTTCTCGTCTTTGAGCGGTATCGCACTTCTCGGCTGGCTGCTGCGCGATAAACTGACGGGAGTAATGCTCTTCTATACAGACCCGCTGCTCCTGGAATTTGGGATGGGAGTGATTATCGGTTTTTTCTGGAAGCGATGGACACCGCGCAAAACGACCGCCTTTTGCCTGCTGTTGCCGGGTATCCTTCTTGGCCTGACTTTTATAGTGACCGGATATGGCGACTTCATAGCCGTACCGTCACCGCCCGCGCCCCTCCGCTATCTCCACGCCCTTTCGTGGGGCAGCGCCGCCGCCCTCATCGTCGCGGGCTGCGTTTTCCTGGAAAAGACCAGCACAAAAGCCTCCTTCATTCGCCACCCGCTCGTCGTCCTGCTGGGGGATGCCTCCTATTCTATCTACCTCGTTCACATGCTCGTGTTTGGCTTGATAGCCGCCTTCTATCTGCGCGTGGGTCGTCTCTTTATCCATCCCGACGTGGCGATACCTGTCAATGCCCTGATCGCTATAGCCGGCTCCCTGCTCTTCTATAAATGGTTGGAGCGGCCCCTCCTGCGTTGGCTCGCCCCGCCCCGTCCCTCACCGCCACCCTCATCTCAACCCCTATCTGCACCGCCACCCTCATCTCAACCCCCATCCTCACCGCCGCTCTCATCTCAACCCCCATCCGCACCGCCGCCCCCTACTCCGTCCCGATCTCCGAAGCCATGATCGCCCCGAGTGCCGTCTCATAGCTTTCCTTCCAGTCTTCCACCTTCCTCCAATCCTTCCCATCCACCTTGAACCGCCCGCCGGTAACTACTCCCAGTTTTGCCGCCGGGAATCCGCCCAGCGCCAGCCGGAATTCTTCGACGCCGGAAGCCGCCACACTCACTACCACCCGGCTCTGCGATTCCCCGAACCAATATGCATCCTTTCTGATCGCCGCATCGGTCGCCACGACATCGAACCCCAGGTCCCGCGGAAATGCCGACTCGGCGAGCGTAACGAACAACCCGCCTTCACTGACATCATGCGCCGACCGAATAAGCCGCCGGCCGATCAGGTCCCCCACCTTCTGCTGCAGCCTCACCTCCTCCTCGATATCGAAATAGGGCGTCGGGCTGAACTCAACGCCCCGGATCTTATGCAGATACTCGGACGAATTGATATCATCTCTGGATACACCCAGCAAAAAGATCTCATCTCCTTCCTCTTTAAAGTCCAGCGTCATCTTATCCTGGACCTTATTCAGCAATCCCACCATGCCAATAGTCGGCGTCGGATATACCGCCCCGTTAGGGTTCTGGTTGTAGAAGCTGACATTGCCCCCCGTAACCGGCGTGTCGAGCCTGCGGCAGGCATCCCCCATCCCTTTGATCGCATGTACAAATTGGTAATATACCTCCGGGTCGTAAGGATT
>DASZJO010000178.1:0-12136 GCA_035948015.1 Puia sp. | reverse complement strand
AGGATTGGAGCATTATGAAGCAGTCCGGGGATCTTTGAAAGGGCTGGTGATAGGAGAAGTGCTGGAATGCGGGCCCCATCCGAATGCGGATAAGCTTAAGCTGACACGGGTAAATGCAGGCGGCCCGGAACCGCTTTCCATCGTATGCGGCGCTGCGAACGTCGCTGCTGGTCAGAAGGTAGTGGTGGCGTTGCCAGGCACTACGATCTACCCGGTTGACGGCGACCCTGTCACCCTGAAAGTGGCTAAGATCAGGGGAGTGGAAAGCCATGGGATGATCTGCGCGGAGGATGAGATCGGCTTGGGCGAAAGTCACGCGGGTATCCTGGTGCTGCCTGCGGAGGCCCGGGTTGGAATGCCGGCCGCGGAATATTTCAAACCCTATACGGATACGCTGATCGGGATCGGTCTAACCCCTAACCATATGGACGCGATGAGCCACTGGGGGGTGGCCCGGGATGTCTGTGCCTGGCTGTCACACCATGAGAACAAGAATTATAGCCCAAAACCGCCTTCCACGGATGGATTTAAGATCAGTGAGAATTCTCTTCCGGTCGGAATAACCATTCTTAACCGTAAATCCTGTGAGCGATACTCCGGTCTGACCATTAAAGGGATCACCATCAAAGAATCCCCCCGCTGGATGCAGGACAGGCTGAAGGCTATCGGGATAAGATCGATCAACAACATTGTCGACATAACCAATTTCGTGTTGCATGAACTGGGACAACCCTTGCACGCGTTCGACCTGGACGCGATCAAGGGCAGGGAGATCGTCGTAAAGAACCTCCCCGAAGGAACCCCGTTTGTCACCCTGGATGGAAAGGAGCGGAAATTGTCGGCTGAAGACCTGATGATCTGCGATGCGGAAGGGGGACTGGCCATGGCTGGCGTATTCGGCGGACTGCATAGCGGGATCGGCATCTCCACCCGGAATATCTTTCTCGAAAGCGCATGGTTCAATCCGACGGATATCCGGAAAACCTCATTCCGGCATGGGCTGCGTACCGATGCAGCCTTGCACTTCGAGAAAGGAATGGATATTTCCGGCACGGTCCATGCATTGAAAAGAGCGGCGGTCCTGATCCGGGATCTGGCGGGCGGCGAAATCGCTTCGGAGGTCGTGGATGCTTATCCTGATCCGAAGAAGAAGACCGGGGTCGTTTTGAAATTCCACTACCTGAAGAAGCTCAGCGGTAAGGACTACCAACCGGATGCGGTACGGAAGATCCTGCAGAGCCTGGGTTTCGAGGTCAATGTCATTAATGAAAGTGCGGACGGCATTCACGTCCTTGTACCCTGGCATAAGCCGGATATCAGTATGCCGGCGGATATAGTAGAGGAGATCATGCGGATCGACGGGCTGGACAATATCGAGATCCCTGCGGCACTCACGATCTCGCCTTCGGTTGAGAACAACCCTTCTCAGGCCTCCTGGAGGCGGGAGACGGCCAGCTGGCTGGTAGGCCAGGGGTTTAGCGAGATCCTGACCAACTCGATCACCAACAGCGCATATTACAGCGTAGAAGAGCTGGGATCCGCGGTAAGGATGATCAATAATCTAAGCGCGGAGCTGAATATTATGCGGCCATCGATGCTGGAGACCGGCCTGGAATCCATTGGGTACAATCTCAATCGCAAAAGCGGCCGGCTCAAGTTCTTCGAGTTTGGTAAGACCTATTCGTCGGGCGGCGTAGGAGACTATCGGGAAGTCAACCATCTATGTCTATACCTCACCGGAGACCTGATGGGCCAGGGGTGGAAGGAAAAGGGTAAGCCCGTCGACTTTTATTACCTTAAAGGCCTTTGCGAGCGGCTTTTTGAAATAGTGGGACTTGATTTCGGCGAATGGGGCGAGCTGGCGAACCCAAAGCTGGCTGCCGGCCTCGCCGTAAGGCTAAACGATGAGATCCTTTTGGAAGCCGGCTTCGTCAACGGCGGGAGCTTAAGGCAATTCGATATCCGCCAGGAAGTGCTCTTCGCCGATATCCGGTGGGATAGCCTTATGGCGAAGGCCTCAGCCCGGAAGATCGAATTCAGGGAATTGCCCCGGCAGTTGGCGGTATACCGGGATCTGGCAATGATCGTCAGGAAATCCCTGCCCTATGACCGGGTAGAAAAGGCGGTCCGGAGCATTCGGCTGGACAAATTGCGGGGAATAACGCTTTTCGATATATTTGAAAGTGAAAGGCTGGGCACCGATAAGAAATCACTTGCGCTTAGCCTCACTTTTCTGGATGAGGAGAAGACCCTGACAGATAAGGAAATCGACGCAATGGTTGAGAAGATCATGACGACCCTTGAAAGAGAAGTTCAGGCCGAGATCCGGAAATAAGCGACCCATCTGTACCTCCCCGAAGGTCATCGCCGGTGGCGAAGGCGAAGTAAGCGGATATATCGTATGAGTGAAGATAACCAGGCGGAAAGCCAGATCCAACGCATTCAGGACAAGCTGCAGCAGTTGCTCAGGCAGCGCGATCTTCTCCTAAAGGAGAACGCCCGGCTGAAAGAGGATCTGCGCAAAGCACAGGAAGGCCTGGCCGGCGATAGCAGGCGCCTGGAACAACTGAAACAACAGGTTGAGGTATTAAGGGTGACGAAAACGGCGATGAGTGAAGGGGAAAAAAGGGAACTGGAAAAAAGGCTGGGCCAATACATCCGGGAAATTGACCGGTGTATCGCGTTGTTAGGGGAGTAAGCCGATCAAACTCTTTTTACGAGCCGCATTTTCATTTCATCCTGACCCCGGAATATCTCAAGGGTATACACACCATACGGCAAGTCGTTGAGGCCATTCCAGTCCAGCTCTTGCTGGTCTTTCTCGACCTCGGTCTCGAGCGCGCTGCAGACGATCCCGGTATCATCCCGGAGAACGGCGCGTAACATGCATTTCTGTGATTCGCCTACCTGGAAGGTCAGGTGGTCGATGAAGACGGGGGATTTGACTTTTAGGAACATGGCTGCTGTAGTTTTTAGATAGGGTATTGGTGAGCAAACAATAGTTTATTATGAGGTAATGAATTAATCAGTTATGCGATCAACAGCCTCCAGCCAGATTCACTTGTTCACATGGTGTGGATAAATATATAACAACTATTTGGACTATGCAAGATTTAATGACAATTAATGTGGTAATAGGTGATCGCACTTATAGGATCAAGATAGAACCGTCGGATGAGGAGGTAGTCCGTAAGACTTTAAAGGCGATAAATGATAAGATTGTTGAATATAAGACCCAGTTCGCCGGCCGGGATATGCAGGATTATATCGCGATGGTCCTGCTATGGTATGCCACCCAGGCAATGCCCGGTAGCCGGGGCGGATCGGACACTCCATTCCTGGAAGCCCTGAGCCGGATCGAACAGCAATTGGACAAGGCTTTATAAGATTTTCCCGTATCTTCGCCAACTAACGCAAAATGGGCCCATCGGTCCATGGATGCAGAGACATCAGCGTATTTTATTTTTTCATACAATCTGGACTTGATTCATAAATTCATGATTGTGAACGCTTTAAAATAGGAATCAATGGAGGCTATCATAGCAGGAGCTGTCGCCCTGGTGCTCGGGATCATCGCCGGGAAGTTCCTTTTTGCCAAAAACACTACAAAAAAGATCGAAGACGCCGAAACCCAAGCTAAAAAGATCCTTACAGACGCTCAAATTGCTGCCGAAAACCTGAAAAAGGAAAAATTACTGGAGGCTAAAGAAAAATTCGTCCAACTGAAGGCGGAACACGATAAGGAAGTGCTGGAAAAGAACCGGCGGATCAACGACACCGAATCGCGGATCAAACAAAAGGAACAGGGCATCAACCAAAAGCTGGAGAACCTGGACAAACAGGCCAAGGATAACGATACCATCAAAGAGAACCTCACGCGTCAGATCGAGGTGGTCAACCTGAAGCGTACCGAACTGGAAAAGCATCAGGAAGAGCATATCCGCCGGCTGGAAAAGATCGCGGCCCTGACAGCGGATGAAGCCCGGTCGCAGTTGATCGAGAGCCTTCGCCAGGAAACCCAGACGCGGGCCCTCGCGATGCAGCAGGAGATCATCGATGACGCCAAGCAGAAAGCCAACAAGGAAGCCAGGAAGATCATCATCCAAAGCATCCAGCGGACCGCCGCAGAGCAGGCGATCGAAAATTCAATTACCGTCTTCAATCTGGAAAGCGACGAGATCAAAGGTCAGATCATCGGCCGGGAAGGTCGAAATATCCGTGCCATCGAAGCGGCCACAGGAGTGGACCTGATCGTCGACGATACGCCGGAAGCAATCGTTCTGAGTTCTTTCGACCCGCTCAGGCGGGAGATCGCCCGGCTATCGCTGCAACGACTGGTTACGGACGGACGCATCCACCCGGCACGGATCGAGGAGATCGTGGAAAAGACCCGGAAACAGATCGAGGAACAGGTTATGGAGATCGGGGAACGGACAGTGATCGAACTGGGGATCCACGGCCTCCACAAGGAATTGGTCCGGATCGTCGGGAAAATGCGCTTCCGCTCTTCCTATGGCCAAAACTTATTGATGCACAGTAGGGAAGTTGCCAACTTGTGCGGTATTATGGCAGCCGAGCTGGGAATGAACCCCAAACTGGCCAAACGGGCCGGCCTGCTGCACGACATCGGTAAAGTTCCAGACGAAGAAACCGAGCTCAGCCATGCCCTGCTGGGGATGAAGCTGGCCGAAAAATACGGCGAGAACCCTGCGGTGGTCAACGCCATCGGAGCCCACCACGACGAAGTGGAAATGCAATACGTGATCGCCCCCATCATCCAGGCCTGTGACGCGATCAGCGGCGCCCGCCCTGGCGCCCGCCGGGAGATCATGCAGCAATACCTGCAGCGTATCAAAGATCTCGAGAGCCTGGCCCTGGCCTATCCTGGAGTGGAAAAGGCCTATGCTATACAGGCAGGCCGCGAACTGCGGGTGATCGTTGAAGCTGATAAGGTTACCGACGTGGATAGTGATAAACTGAGTTTCGAGATTGCCCAGAAGATCCAGACCGAAATGACCTATCCCGGCCAGATCAAGGTAACGGTCATCCGGGAAAAGCGGGCGGTGAATGTGGCCCGGTAAGCCGGCTTGCCGGGATGCGGGAAAAAAGTTTGGACTTTACCGCCAATCTTACTAGCTTTGCACTCCTTTAAAAGATTTTTATGAACGCAGCTGTAGCCTTTGTACACGAGCAACTGACGGGAAAAAGAGAACTCCCGAAATTCAAAGCCGGTGACAATATCACCGTCAATTATAAGATCATCGAAGGCAACAAGGAGCGTATCCAGGGCTTCAAGGGCGAAGTGATCAAACGGCAGGGCGAAGGCCATACAGCCACCTTCACCGTACGGAAGATCTCTGACGGCGTGGGTGTGGAAAGGACCTTTCCGCTGTTCTCGCCTAATATCGAGTCGGTCGAACTTAACAAGGTTGGCCGCGTGCGCCGCGCCAAGCTGTATTTCCAACGCGAAAGGAGCGGCAAGAGCGCCCGCATCAAGGAAAAGAGAATGGCAGTCGGGACTAAGTAAAACGGCTGATCTATCGGTCGACGGGCCTCGGGGCGGCTTGTTCCCTCTCTATTAATTATCTTTTTGTTGTCAATTTATCTGTTTACCTTTACAGGTACTTAAAATGTAGTTATGGGAGATTTATTCAGTCCGATGCACGTTATTCTGATATTATGTGTTTTCCTCCTATTGTTCGGTGGTAAAAAGATCCCCGAGCTGATGCGTGGTCTGGGAAGAGGTATCCGCGAATTCAAAGATGCGAAGGACAACGTACAACGCGAGATAGAAGAGCATATGAACGACGATAAGAAGACCACGGCAACCACGAATCCTACAACAACAGCCTCTACGACAACAACCGCTACCAAACAGACTTCCACGGATTCGTCCATCCATAATTAAAAGATTTTGCTCACTATCGAGTGGACGGACCTCGCAATTTTTGCGGGGTTTTCTTTTATACTTTACTTTTATACCCTGTAGTTTTCATTCCCATGGCACTATTCAAGAGAAGGATAAAGACCGGAACGACAGAAGAGATGTCCTTTGTCGAGCATCTGGATGTATTGAGAGGACACTTGTTCAGGTCGGCTATTGGTGTCGCTGCAGGGGCGATCTTCATGGCTGTTTATAATAAGTTTATCGTCCAGCGTATTCTCATGGGTCCAACGCATAGCGATTTCTGGACCTATAGAACCTTGTGCGCGCTGGGCCATAAATGGGGACTCGGCGATAAATTGTGCATGGCCGATATTCAACTGAAGATGCAAAGCAATGTCGTGTCGGGACAGTTCGATACGTATTTCAACATCATCCTGATCGGCGGGTTTATTGTTGCCTTCCCCTATATTTTCTGGCAGTTCTGGCGGTTTACGAAACCGGCCCTGAAAGAAAATGAGCTCCGGAATACCCGCGGCGTCATCTTTTGGGTATCGATGCTTTTCTTCCTGGGCGTACTCTTCGGGTATTTTGTCATCGCGCCTTATACTATTAGCTTTTTTGCCAATTTCAAACTGGACAGCAATATCGAGAACATCTGGACGATCAGCAGTTATTTTACCGCCATGGCCCAGATTGTCCTGGGTGCAGGTCTGGCTTTCCAGCTTCCGCTGGCGATGTATTTCCTGGCGAAGATCGGAGTTGTCAGCTCGGCTTATCTGCGAAGAGTTCGTAAATATGCCATCCTGATCATCGTGATCGTAGCCAGCATCATCACTCCGCCGGATATATTGAGCACAATCGTTGCTTCCGCTCCCCTGATCCTCTTATATGAGATCAGTATTGTGCTTTGCGTGCGGGTCGAAAAAAGAGAGAAACTGCAAGAGAGTAAGGAATGGGAGTAATCATGTTCACCTACACGACCATAGAAGCATATCAGGACTGGTTAGCCGACAATGCGGACGGTTGCCATCAGGCCGTTCGGCATTACCTGGACGCGATCCGCCGGCTGGAGTACCTGAATGCTTTCCTGGAAGTATATGCGGACGAGGCTCTCGCCAGGGCCAGGGAGCTGGATGAAAGGCGGAAGGCGGGGAAGCCGATGGGCAGACTTCACGGGGTAGTGATCGCACTGAAAGATGTCATCGCCCATCAAGGTCATACGCTGACGGCTGCATCGAAGATCCTCGCCGGCTTCACTTCGATCTATAACGCCACAGTCGTTGAAAAGCTGCTGGCAGAGGAAGCAATCATCATCGGCAGGAACAATTGCGATGAATTTGCGATGGGTTCCACCAATGAGAATTCCGCCTACGGAAAAGTATTGAATGGCCGTTGCACGAGCCGGGTCCCGGGAGGATCTTCCGGCGGTTCCGCGGTAGCCGTACAGGCGGGATTGGCGATGGTCAGCCTTGGAAGCGATACGGGCGGGTCAGTCAGACAGCCGGCGGACTTCTGCGGCGTAGTCGGGTTGAAGCCAACTTATGGGCGCATATCCCGGTACGGGCTGATCGCCTATGCCTCATCCTTTGACCAGATTGGCATCTTCGGGATGACCGTCCCGGATGTTGCCCGCGTGCTGGAGGTCATCGCCGGGCCGGATGAGTTTGACAGCACGGTATCCCGGACAAAACCTTCTCCATTTCTCCCGCTTGACAGATCATATCGGATCGCTTACTTCAAAGAAGCTTTTGACCATAAGGGGCTTGATCCCGAGATCCGGGAAACCATCCTGGGCCGGTTGAACGAGTGGAGGCAACAGGGCCATACGGTTGAAGCAGTCGACTTCGGCTTGTTTGATTATATCGTCCCCGCTTACTATGTGCTGACGACAGCTGAGGCTTCCTCCAACCTGGCTCGCTTTGACGGCGTTCGATATGGCTACCGTACGCCGGAAGAGGGCCTGGAATTAACAGAGTATTACAAACGGACCCGGTCTGAAGGATTCGGCCGGGAAGTCAAACGACGTATCTTATTGGGAACCTTTGTGTTAAGCGCCGGCTACTACGACGCCTACTTTACCAAAGCCCAACAGGTCCGAAAATTACTGGTTGATCATACCAATTTGTTATTCAACGACTTCGACATTTTGATCCTGCCCGCCTCCCCTAGTACTGCATTTGAGCTGGGGGAAAAGATGAGTGATCCTATTGCTATGTATCTCGCTGATATATATACTGTTTATGCCAATCTCACCGGAATTCCCGGCATTTCCCTCCCGCTGTTCACCCACACAAATGGCATGCCTTTTGGTATCCAAGCTATGACAAGTCGATTTAAAGAATTACCTTTGCTTCAGTTCTCGCATCAAATGATGCAACAATAAAGTCCTGCGAAAATCCTACTCTATGGTGACTGAGAGATTTGAAGCGATTTACTTTAACTGATCCGTTTTGGTTGATGGCTTTTGACAAGCAATCTCCCGTTGGTCCGAACCTATGAAAGATTGTAAACGCCGATAAAGGTAGTTTACCATCTAAAACGTTGGACAACATGTACAACAAGAGGCTTTTATTGTTGGGCGTCACCATCCTTGTGCTCGGTTCCGGATGGAAATACCCTGCCCCCGCGATCGACACGGAGCGACTGGCTGTCACTCCTGCCGTCCAGGTGTCTTATGGCAAGGCCGATCCCCAAACCTATCTTTTTTCAACGCTTTTCCTGGCCACTTCTGTGGGGGCGAGCAATGGTGCGCGGTTGAATCCGAAAGCATTGAATTTCATCCAGGATTACGTCAAAGAGAACTGGGAAGAGTTACAACTGGTGCGAATGACCGGCGGCCCTTCTTTTAACCTGATAGAAGGCATCCTCTCCCAATATGACCTCCCCAGAGAATTGAAATATCTCGCGGTGATCGAATCTAACCTCAAATCTTCCGCAGTCTCCCGGGTGGGCGCCGCTGGCCCCTGGCAGCTGATGCCGCAAACTGCCCGGGATCTGGGATTGAAGGTCAATAAGAATGTGGATGAACGCCGGAACTACGTGAAGAGCACCCGCGCCGCGGCCTTGTATTTGAAAGACCTTTACAATCAATTGGGAGACTGGTTGTTAGTGATCGCCGCCTACAATACGGGCACCGCCCACGTCAATCACGCCATCCGCTTGAGCGGAAGCCGCAACTTCTGGGACCTGCAATATTTTCTGCCCGCCGAGTCCCGCATCCATGTCAAAAAATTCATTGGCACTCAATACGTGTTTGAAGGCCAGGGTAGCGTTACCACCCTCACCCGCGATGAAGCAATGGAGCAGTTGTCCGGTTCGGCCATGTATGTCTTCCATCGCCAACTTAATGAAGCGGAACTGAACGGTTCCAGGACGGTCGCCGTTTCGGGAAAATATATTTCCTCGGTGATCGCACGCTTTACGCTCATGGATTCTGCCGACTTCAGCCGCTACAATCCCGATTTCGATAAAATTATGTCCGGCAACAACAACAGCTATGACTTAAAACTGCCGGCGGACAAGATGGACTTATTCGAAGCCAACAAATATCAGATCCTTATGGAATCCATGGAACAGCTGGAAAGCAGCGCCATCGATATCGCCCGGGTCACAGTCAGATAGATTCAACTAGTTTATGTACGATACGAGGCCGGTCGGAGAAGTTCCGCCGGCTTCTGTATTTTTACGCGCTCCCCAATGCCTTCAAAATCCCCCGAGCCTTGATGAGGCATTCTTCATACTCGGCCTCCGGATCACTGTAAAAAGTGATACCCGAACCTACCTGATAAGAGAGGTAGCGATTTGCCCGATTATACAAAAGAGACCTGATGACTACGTTGAAATCGAAATCGCCATCCGGGGTGACATAACCTACGGCCCCGGAGAAGATCCCCCGGCGGGAACGTTCGTATTTGTCGATCAGCCCTACAACCCGGCGCTTGGGAGCGCCGGTCATTGACCCCATCGGAAAGGTCTCACGGATCACATCGGTCCAATCAAACCCCGGCTGAAGCGTTCCCCTGACGGTCGATATCATCTGAAAAACCTGCGGGAAGGGATAAATGCCGTAAAGCTCTTCAACCCTTACGGAGCCAGGGATACAAATCTTCGACAGGTCATTCCGGACGAGATCGACAATCATAACGTTCTCCGAACGGTCCTTGGCGCTGTTGAAAAGGTCGCGAGCTGCCTCGGCATCCGCCGCCGGGCGGTCGGGATAACGCGCGGCAGTGCCTTTGATGGGTTGGGAGAAAAGTTGATCGCCCTCCTTTTTCAGGTATCGCTCCGGACTGGCACAAAGCAGGTAGCGGTCCTGCAGGCCATAGAAGCAGGAGAACGGGTTGGGTGAAGACTGGCTTAGAGACCACCAGCCACTAAGAGGGTCGAGGTCGGCAGGCTGGGTGAAGAATTCCTGGCAAAAATTGACCTCGTAACAGTCACCGCGAAGGATATGCCGTTGCAGGTCAGCAACCCGCTCCCGGTATTCACTGGGGGTAAACCGGGGGATAAAAGGCGGGATTAAGGCCCGACCGGGACGGTTTGAGGCCGGATCGGACCAGGCGTTGGGCAGTAAGGGGGTGGCTAGAATATGCCTCCAAATCGTCTCCTGATCGCTCCCAAAACTGCCTATCCGGATGTCGGTCAGGCTTAGCTCGATTATGGTCTCGGGGATAAAGAAAAAAAGGTCGGGAAAGCCGATGGGGTCGGATTTCGCTCCTGTGCCTTCGCCCGGAAATGGCGTCTCCGCCGCCAGGCAAGGTTCCGTTTCCGCCGTCAAGCCGTAACCAAAATGGCCAAAAAGCCAATCCCGGCGGTCGCGGGCCCACTCCTTGAGCCGGGGAAAGGCCTGGCCTGCAATAGCTTCGCAACTATCCCGGGCGCCGACGGCAAGAAGACATTCGAAGCTCTGGTTGATACCCGAAGGATACCCGTGATTGTCCAAAAAACAAAAAATGCTGACATTCGCGCTTCCACCGGCAAGATGGGAGGTCGCCCAGGTCAACATCTGTCGCTTAGTTATATGAAAATCGGCTATGGGAAATGAGACAAACCTTCTTTCTCCCGATAGAAGATCATCAGAAGTCATCTTCTTCCTCTTCAAAGCTGCTTTCGTTGAAAAGGTCGAGATCCTTAAAATCCTCATCTAATCCCAGGTCATCCTCTTCCCCGCCTTTTGCCGTTTTTTTAGAGGTATTTCCGCCAGTGCTTTTTTTGGTTTTAGATTTTGGAATATCGAACTCGTCGAAATCGGGATCCCATTCTTCCTCCTCTTCGACTTTATCCCATTCGTCCACCTCTTCGAAGTCGTCATCCTCATCATCGTCGTCCTCGTCATCCTTTTTAGTTTTTGGCGATCCCTTGGCAGACGATTTTGCGGCAGCTTTGGGAGCATCATCATCGTCATCCATATCATCGTCATCTTCATCCAATTGCTTCTTGGACTTAGACGACGGTTTCTCCGGGGTATCCTTCGGTGCCTGAGGCGCGGATTTCTTTGAACCCTTTCCCTCCTTATCAGATTTTGGTGCCATGCCCAATAAGATTGTAATGTAAATTTTCGGCGAAGTTTTTAATCCGCCAAATTTTTTTTTGAATAATTTTTAAGGTGTTTTTTAGTTGGCCTCAATCAGTTGATCCCTGCCGGGACCATTGGAAATATAGGCAATTTTTACACCCAGATAGCTGTTTATGAATTGTACGTAATCCTTCATTTTCCCCGGCAAGTGACCATATTGTTTCACGGCCGTAGTGTCCGTTCCCCAGCCGGGAAATGATCTCAAAACGGGTTGAATACGCAACCGGTTCATTTGGAACGGAATTTCACTGGTAGTCTCGCCATTGATCGAATAGTCGGTGCAGATCTTCAGTTCTGCAAACGCGTCGAGTACATCGGCCTTTGTCATCACTATCTTGGTCACACCGTTGATCATACATGCAAATTTCAGTGCCACCCCGTCGATCCAGCCGCAGCGGCGGGGTCTTCCTGTCGTCGCGCCAAATTCGTTTCCGACCTTCCGTAGCTCTTCGCCCGTCGCATCTTCCAGTTCGGTCGGGAACGGCCCGCTGCCGACCCGCGTACAATAGGCTTTGCTTACGCCGATAACATCGCGGATACGTTGGGGGGCCACGCCAAGTCCCGTACAAACGCCCGCCGAAATAGTATTGGAAGAAGTGACAAATGGGAAGGTTCCGAAATCAACGTCGAGCATGCTTCCCTGCGCGCCTTCCGCCAGTACGGTCTTGCCCCGG